>JAJACM010000005.1 GCA_022601545.1 Chlamydiia bacterium
GCATCTTGCCTACGGCAAGATGCCCCCTCACCCCTCACCCGAGATCACCCGACTTTTCAGTCGGGTGATCGAAGCGGGCCTTGCTTGCTCCGCAAGCAACCCCTACTGGCTTATTCAACTTGAGAAGGAGTGTTTTCCCACCCAATTGCCATACCAGTAATTCTATAGCTGTTGCAATCACGGTTGGTGGGTTTGGGAGGAAAATTATGCCAGCTAACAACTAATTCTATGCAGTTGTCTGATATATCTAGCCGAATGATATTCCCGCTGTCGTATTCCTTTTTCAGTGCTCCAGCAAACTTTTGCTCATCCACTAGTACGTCAGTTATGCCTTCTATGTGCAACTTCCCCCGGATTATACTTTCTGGATCAAGACGCAGATTGTCTCTGTTCTCCTTAGCAGATATTTGTGCGCTGCACATACTTATAACGATGGTATCTCTCACTTGGCTGATATCGAAGATGTTTCCATCGTGAAAAAAGCTATCATAGTAAGAAAAGTCCATATTTATACCTTCAGAATATTTCTTATTCCCACCAAACGTTATCTGGGTGGTACACATGAGAGTCTTCGCTTCCATTATCGAACTCTTGTTGAGTGTGGACAGTTGCAAAGAGGAGTGTTGGGAGTAGGATGAGCAGGAGAAAAAATTGTCGCATGATGCCCTCCGATGTAGGGAGTCGATTGTACATTTAAAGATTTATTTTGGCAAGGGGGCGCATCTTGCCGTGGGCAATCTGCGCCCCTATCTTCTCTGGGTGAGGTTGGCTAGGGGGTGGTTTGGGCAAGGCGGCGCTTGAGGTTGGAGAGGCGGGTGGAGTTGTGGGCGATGGTGGCTTTGAGGGTTTCTGGTGTGGCTTGGATTTGGAGGGAGATTTTGGCGCGGGTGATGGCGGTGTAGAGCATTTCTTTTCCGAAGTGCTCGCTTCCTGGGGGGAGAAGGAGGAGGATGTGTTCGTATTCGCTCCCTTGGCTTTTGTGGACGGAGATGGCAAAGGCATAGGTGTAGGGGGGGAGAAGGTTTTCGGGGATTTTTCTAAATGTCTCTTTGCCTGTTTGAAAGTAGGCGTTGCCGTCGTGGAGGAGAAGGCCTGTTTCGCCGTTGGAGAGTTCGAGTTTGTAGTCGTTTTGGGTGATGAGGATGGGGGCGGGCCAGGTGGGGGTGTTGTGGAGGGTTTTGAGGTGGGTGTAGATGGCTTGGTTGATGGCATCGCAGCCGCTTGTCCCTTCTCGGATGGGGGTGAGGATGCGAAACCGGTTGAACTTTTCTGCAATGGCATGCAGGCTCTCGTTTGGGGAGGCGATGAAGGGTTTGGCAAGCTGCTCGGGTGAGAGGGAAAGTTCTTGATGGTATTGGACGTCCACTTGTGGGGTGGCGAGCTGGTTAAGGGTTTGCTCGACTGCTTGGGTTTGGACGAGATGGGCGAGTTGGAGGATGTTGGTGCGGTCGGTTCGGTGGGATTTGGTGAGGTGGGTTTTTTCGATGGTGTCCACTTGGGAGAGGGAGTGGAATAGGGCGCCAGAATTGATGGGGGGAAGTTGGTTGGGATCGCCGATGAGGAGGAGGTGGGTGCCGGGTCGAATGGAGCGGAGGAGGAGGTGCATGAGTTTGGCATCGATCATGGAGCTTTCATCGACGATGATTAGGTCGGCTGAAAGGGGAATGATGTGTTGCTTTTCATCCCACCGTCTGTGGATTTTAAGTAGCTTATGGAGGGTGCCACATTCGATATGGTTGAGGTGGTCGTGAAGGGCGGGCTCTTGAATGACGCGGGAGTAGAGGTGCATGGCCGCTTTTCCCGTGGGGGCGGTGATGATCACTTGTTTGGGGCCACTTGCAAAGAGGGCTTTGAGGAGTTGGTAGGCGAGAAAGCTTTTGCCACATCCAGGCCCGCCGAGGATGAGGGAGAGGGAGGATCGGGCCGCTTGAAGACACCCTTGTTTTTGCTCTTCGGTTAGCATATCTGATAGGGCGCCCTGCTCAAGTGTGAGGGATTTGGGGTAGGTGAGAATTTGATGGACGCTGTCGGCAATGCTTTTTTCAAATTGGTAGTGTTTTTGGAGGTAGAGGGCCTCTCCTTCCTGATGAATGAGGTCGAGGTGTGGGGGGAGATGGTGGTAAGATTCAAGGAGGGCTTGGGTTTCATATCCTTCGAGTTGTGGCTCAAAGTGGTCGGGATGTTTGATCACACAGAGGTGGCCTTCTTGGGCGGCATCGAAGAGGTATTGGCAGAAGAGCTCAGCCTCGGGTGGGAAGGTAGGGCTTTTTTTCTTGAGGGTTTGGGTAAAGAGTTGGCAGGTGGTTCCCATCTAAATCTCCTTATATACGCCATGCGCTTGTTTGGCATCGAGGCCGCGGAGGAAGAAGTAGTAACACCCTCCAAACCGCTCAACTTCGCCATCGAGGTAGCAGAGGGCGGCCTCTTTATAAATTTGGGCCTGGAGGGTGTAGTTTTGGGCCTCCATGGCATTTTTCATCCCCTCTTGAGAGTAGTCGCTAAGAAGGTTCATCTTCCAATCGATCAGGTAGTATTTATTGTTGTAGGTAAAAAAGAGGTCGCAAAATCCTTTGCGGAATGAGTGGGGCTGCTTGGCGTAGAGGAATTCCATTTCTTGCATCATTTGGGAGGGGGGAACATCGCGAAGGGCAAACTGGTCGGGGAGGGGATAGGCAAAGGCATTTTCTAAAATGGCTTGAATCTCGTTGCAATAAGCTTCAAGTGGGGTTGCAAAGAGGTTTTCTTGTACAAATTGAGTGAAGTCAGAGGTGACATAGAGACCTGTTTCTATCGCCTTTTCAAATAGGAGGTGGACAAGTGTGCCGGTTTGAGACCCTTTGGGGATGGTGTAGGGGATCTCTTCACGCACCTCACGCAAGGGGGGTGGGGGGCTTTTTTGGAGGCGGGCAAGACTTGTGAAGGAGTGGACCTGAATGTGTTGTGTGGGGACTGTCACGCGGGGGAGAGGGATGAGGGAGAGGGGCTTGGGCTGTTTGATTTGGGGTGGGCGGGCGTTTGTGGTGATTGAAAATGAGGAGTCAAAGGGGGTGAGCTGGTTGAGTAGGGTGGTTGTGTGTGCAAGGGTGAGGGTTTCCATTTGGGCATAGGTCTCTTCCCATGAGGGGGCGTTTGGGGAGGTTGCAAGCCGGGCGAGGTAGAGTTGGATGGCTGAGCTGTTGCCGAGGGGAACGGGGGTTTGGGTGGTATCAAAGATGGCGGGGATGTAGACCCGTTTTTTTGCCCGGGTGAGGGCGACGTAGAAGAGGCGCATTTTTTCTTGGTCGAGGGCTTGGAGCGCTTTTTTCGAATCGTCAGCAGTTGGGTCAAAGAGAATAATTTCTTTGGCCTCTTCTCTTTTGAGGCGGATGAGTTTTTGGGCGCTATTGGAGGAGGTGGAGGTGCCGAGGGCAAAGAGGTAATCAAACTCGAGCCCTTTTGAGGCGTGAGTGGTCATGATTTGGATTTCATTCCCTTCAGAAAGGGGGCGCCTTTTGAGCTCTTTTGTTTCATTCCCTGAAAGAGTTTTGAGATGGGTGAGGGTATCAATGATGGCGGCTAGATCTTGCCCCTCTTCGCTCTCTATTTGGCAGAGCAATTCGGCAGTTTGCCAAAAGTCTGAATGGTCTTCAATTGTCTCGAATGTGAGGTGGTCTTTGAGTTGGTCGATGGCAAAACAGAGCCCCTCCTGGGTGAGCGACTTTTTCATGGTGAAGACTGAAGAGATGAGCGCTTGGATATCTGCTGAGTCGATATCTTTTTCAAGGAGGTCAAAGTCGCAAGCAAAGAGGGGGTGAGAAAAGAGGAGCTTGAGCTTGGAAAAATCACGAGGGGAGCGAATCGCTTGTAGCCATTGTTCAAAGAGGGAGTAGGCTTTTGTTTCTATGAGGCTTTCTCCAGCCTGGGAGGTGAAGGGGTAGCCATATTGCTTGAGATAGCGCTGGAGCCGGCCGGCTTGGAATCGATCTTTGATGAGAATGCAAATATCGGCGTACCGCCCTTGCTCATTCTCAATGATTTGATCAATCTCGCTGCAAATGGCGGGAAAAATTTGTTGGGTTTCGATCCCTTCACTTGGCCATGTTGATCCTCTCCCCTTTTCAGCTTCGCCAAGGAGAAAGTGGACACTCTTTTTTTCTCCGCTTTGGGGAAGGGGTGGTTTGCCCGACTCGACTTGGATATAGGAAAGGGATGTGTCGTGAGGGTCGAGGGTAAAGAGGGAGGGGAGGCGCTCTTGTGAAAAGAGGGTGTTGAGCGATTGAGTGAGGAGGGGGCTTGAGCGGTAGTTGGTGCCCAGGTGGTAGTGGGCGTCGGCGCCGAGGGTTTCTTTGGCTTGTAAATACATGTCGAGGTCAGCACCGCGGAAGCCATAGATCGATTGTTTCGGGTCGCCTACCACTGTAAACAGGAGGGGATGGGGGTGGTGATCGAGAAAGAGGGAGCGGAAAATTTCCCACTGCCCTTTATCGGTATCTTGGAATTCATCGACAATCACCGCATCATAACTCTTGCGCACCGCTTGGACAAAGGGTGTTTTGTCGAGACTTTCAATCGCTTTTTGGAGGATTGTATCGGGATGGGGGAGATCTTTTTCCCGGGTTACTTTCTCGAGCTCTTCGCGGGCGGAAAGGGCAAAGCGAAGGAGGAGGTTGCGGGGATCTTTAATGGTCTCCACCCAAGGGGCCAATGTGTGGATGAAGAGATCAATTGTTGGGTCCTCTGGCGATTCCTTTCCTTTTTTGAGATTGTCTGGGTGGAGCTTTTCAAATGGGTTTTTCAAGAGGAGAAGCTCATCGAGTTGGCTTTTGGTGATCTCTTGTTTGTTGAGCGCTTGTTGCCAGATTTCGAGAGGCTCGGCGAAGTGGGGGTGGAGGGTTTTGTCTTTGGCGCAAACCCCTTTGTAGAGCAAGCCGTACGATTCGATGGTCTCATGCAGGTTAAGAGGGGAGAGTTGGGGGAGTATTTCATTGATTTGGTCAATTGCCTGGTCTGGTGTGGGGGGAGGGGGGATTGTATCTGTCGATTCGACAAGGGGGGTGAGGGCGCGGAGAAACTTGTTGAGGTTTTTATCGTAGGGTTTAAAAAGGGAGGTGAGTTCGGCGGTGGAAAAGGGGGCTTTTCGAAGGAGGTCGATGGCCACTTGGGTCGCTGTTTTTGATTCGGTGAGCATTTCTGTTTGATCGAGGTCAAAGAAACACTCGGCCTCTTTGGCAAAAGTTTTGAGCATTGAAAAGCAGAAGGCGTGAATGGTGTAAATTTCCGCACGGTCAATGTGGCAGAGGCTCTTTTCAATTTGGAAATTTCCCTCCTCGCACGGGTCGAGATAGTCGGGAAGGGTGAGTTTGAGCGCTTTGAGATTTTTAAAGATCCGCTTTTTCAAGTCCCGTGTGCTCGCATTCGTGAATGTGACAATGAGAATTCTCTCAAGGGGAACTTTTTTCTCGTAAATGAGTCGGGCGACAAGGTGTTCGATGGCAAATGTCTTTCCAGTTCCGGCAGAGGCCTCTAAGAAAAGCTTTCCACTCACATCGAGATCTTTTTTCAGACAGTCAAAAATGGCAGGTTGGTGACTCATGAGGTGATCGCCTTGGCTAAGAGGGTTTGGAAATAAGTAGACCAGATGGGGAAAAGGGTTTCTGGGTCGAGATGAATATTTTTGGCCTTTGCGAGGAGGAGGTACTCGTCTGGAAAGAGGGTCTTTCCACTTAAACTTTGCTCAAGTGCTTTGGCAAATTTTTCGGCATCCCCTTTCACTAACGGTTCCGCCCAATCGGGGTGGAGGGGAACCAGGTGGGATGTCGCCCGCTTATAATATTCGATGTACTCTTTGAGCCCTTGCTGGCCATTGAGGGCTCCATAGGGGAGATGTTTTTCGGTTTCCAAAAAGAGGAGGGCGGGTTCAAAAGCGTGATCTTCAAGGGCGGCAAGGAGTAAGAGTTTAGGATAGACAGCGAGCTGATCGGTAAAGAGCTTTTTCCCATGTGAGCAAATTCCGTGGCGGGTGACCGAGTCAATTTTTCCGGTGATCAGCGCTTTTTGTCCCGAATCGAGATCGAGGGTAATGGCTGGGTAGATCCAGTTCTTTCCATCATATTGGTAGGGCTTTTGACACATGGGGTCGAGTTGGATGTGAAAGACATCATCCATTTGGAGCTCAAATGCGGCAAGCCGCTTTTCAAGCTGCTCATATTCGTTGATGAGTTCAGTTTGGGCGAGGTGATTAAATGGGGGAAGGGGGATATTTCCCTTTTTTTCGTGGAAGGCTAAGAGCGAGTCTTTTGGGTTGTCGAGAAACCCCTTTTTGATTTGTGCCCGATCGAGGAAGGAGAGGATAAACTGATCTTCATCTTTATGAATATCTTTTTGCGATTTTTCCAAGTAGATGCCCATTCCCTTGTTAAAGTAAAACTGGATGGGGTTCCGGGCAAGTCTGAAAAGTTCCCCTGTTGAGATCTTGATAGTTGGTCTTGAATCAATTGTTGAAACTAGTCTGACAGGATTGTAAAGCCGTTTGGCATCGGGTGTGGAGTAGAAATGTTGGGCCAGCTCAAAGTGGGAGGGGAGATAGTTTTTCTCTTTTCGATCGGGGGAAAAGTAGGTTTTGGAAAAGGGGAGGCTTGGGTGGTGGTGGATGAGGGGGGATTGGTAGTGGGTTTCAACGTAGGAGATGAGCTCGAGGAGGGCAGAGGAGGGGCCCACTTCGGAAAAATCCTTCGTGCTTGTCGTAGGGGCGCTAATGGTGAGCGATTCTTGTGCTTGAAGGAGGGTTTCGAGAAAAAGAAGCCGGTCGAGATCACTTTGATAGAGTGAGGGTCTTTCGAGCAGGTTGAGGGAAGAGTAGGTTTCGTGGGAGGGGAAGTTTTCCTCATCGAGACCGAGGAGAAAAAGGTGCTTTTTTGCCACCACATTTCCCTCTTTGAGAGGGGCGAGGTGGATTGGGCTTGTCTTTTTATCAAATGAGAAGCTTTGCTTTTTCTCTTTAAAGGTGTGCTCAAAGAAGGGATTGATTTCGGCAAAAGAAACCAGTGTCTCTTGAAAGCTTAGGGCGAGTTTTTTCAGACCATTTTGAATCGATTGAATGAGCGATTCTTTATCATCTGTATCGGCAAAGTAGGTGTCGAATAGGGTTTGACTTGCCAAAATCCACTCTTTGAGAGTTTTTTCTTTTTCGACAAAGCCGATTAGATCGTTTCGCAGGGTGCGCATGTGGGTAATCCACCGGCCGAGCAAATCTGAGAGACTCATTTCCATTTCAAATGGGGTGAAGAAGGGGGAAGTGTGGTCAATTTCTTTTGTGCAGAGAGCTAAAATGAGATGGTCAAACACCTCTTCCCATGTCGATTGGCCACTCTTACTTGTACTTTTGAGAATTTCTTGGCGGTGGGTAGCATCAAATCCATATCTGACTCCTGAAGAGTCTATCCATTCGCGGATGAGCTCACTTTCTTCGGCTGTAAATCCCCCTTGTTTGTAGAAGCTGGGCATTGAGTAGAGGTGGGCGAGCTCATCTCTTTCCCAGCGCCCGGTTGTGAGGCGGAAGAAGAAGCCAAAGAGGTGGTATTTGGACTCCACATCGTGGACAACAAAGCTAAACGGGGAGTCGTTGCTGGAGAAGATGAGTTTAATGTAGGGGAGGTAGGCGTTGAGGTTGGGGGCGAGAACGAGAATGTCGTCGGGTGTGGTTGTGGGCTCCCGATCAAAAAGTTCGAGGAGGTGGCTAAGCAAGATTTGTACTTCTCTATGGCGGGTAGGGGCGAGGTGAACTGAAAGGGAGTGATCCTCAAATGACTCAATTTCAGGGGGGGAAGTGAGTGCGAAGATATCTGCTTGAATGGAAGTGAGCAGGGTGGTGGGCTCGGGAGGATTGGCCGCTTCAGTGATGTGCACGGGAAGATCTTCAAAGAGATTAAACCGCTTTTTTCCCGCCTTGCCGAGGTTTGAGAGGAGGGTGTTTTCAATTTGGGTCGCCTCTTTGAGGGTGTCGAGGACATCCTTCCGCAATCCTTTGTGCTGGCTCTTTTCGATGAGGGCGAGCCGCTGCCCTTCGGAGAGGAGGTCGCCCCAGAAAAAGGGGGTGGGAAGCTGAGTATAGATGGTAATCGATCCCTTGAAATAGGGGATGAGGGCGAGGAGCTCTTTTTCGAGGGGGGAGAGTTGGGTGGGGAGGAAGAGGTGAATATCGATGGCAATATCGGATGGGGTAGGGGGGTGTTGAAGAATTTCGAAGGGGCTTTGCCAAATGGAGAAGATTTTTTCCCAGAGGGGGGCTTGGAGGGGGTCATTTTTGATGGTATTTTCGAGTTCGAGGGGCCCTTTTTTGAGATATTGGGAAAAACAATTTGCAAGCTGCTTGGCCAGTTGTAACTTGGCAGAGGTATTGAGGTTACTGATTTGAGGGGAGTCTTTGAGGAGGATGTGGAGGGCGGTAAATAGAGTTTTTTTCGATGGATAATCCCCTTTTTTGGTAAAAAGCGAGAATAGGAGGGTTTCAAAAAGGCGGTCGCAACTCCTAAAGCTGAGTCCAGCGACACCTTGAGTATTTCCATGGGTGAGTAAATAATTTTTAATCTCCTGGGCCAGGAAGGTGGAGGGAGTGAAAATAAATTTTCGGAAACAAGATTCTTTTTGAAGGGAGTAGAGCAGGCGTTCATAGAGGTCTGGCAGACGGTTATGTCGGATGAGATGAATAGCTTTGTCTTGATGGGATGAGTGATTCATGTTATAGTAAGCTCGTTTTAGCAATTCGAGGACGTAAGGATATGGCATCTATCCGTTTATTAGAAAGGCCCAAAGAAAGTTTGCGAAGAAAACGTTTTTTAGTCAAATGGTCAAAACCAATTCGCTTCGGTGAAAGGCATAAATTGTCCATTCTCAACATCGCTCAGATCTTGAGTGTCCTCAATGACAACCTATTTAAGTTTACCGCCATTTTCTTTTTGCTCGATCTAAAAGGGCAAGCCTCGACAGGGGATATTGTCTCCTGGATTGGGGTGATGTTTGTCCTCCCCTTCCTCCTGTTTTCCTCTACATGTGGGGTGATTTCCGATCGATTCAGTAAAAGTCGGGTAATTATTTTTTCCAAAGGGCTCGAAGTGGTTTTAATGGCCCTTTCGATCATCGTTTTCCAGCTCAAGCTCGATATGCTCGTCTACCCAATGATGTTCCTCATTTGTCTACAGAGTACCATACTCAGCCCGGCTAAATATGCCATTATTCCCGAGCTCTTTAAGCGGGAGAAGTTTTCTAAGGTGAGTGGAGCCATAACCTCCTCTTCCTATGTTTCAATGGTGATGGGAAGCTTTTTAGCTTCATTTTTGGCGCAGATAACCAACAGGAATTTCCCCTGGGTCATTGCGATTTGCCTCCTCTTTGCTGTCGTGGGATTTGTGGCGAGTATGATGCTCCCCTACACCCGTCCGATGGGATCGAAGAAAAAATTGGGTGGATTCTTCATCAAGCAAGTCGTTGATACGATGAAATTAGCTAAAAAAGTGCCCAATCTCACCGTTTGCATTTATGGAAATGCTTTTTTCCTCTTCTTCGGCGCCTTCTTGCAGCTCAATATTATCCCATTTGCCATTGAGGCGCTTGGATTGACCGATGTACAAGGGGGATACATCTTTGTAATGGCCGCCCTTGGAATTGCAATTGGCTCCTTCCTCTCTGGAAAAATTATTGCCGGACGGGAAGTTGAACTCGGCCTGGCCCCCGTTGCGGGAGTCTTCATGATTATTACCATGATGCTCTTTCCCATCGTTGCCACAAGCCTCAGATCGGCGATGATTATCTGCAGCATACTTGGCTTCTTTGCAGGCCTTTTCCAAGTTCCCCTCGACACCTTCATCCAATCCTACTCAGATGAGAAAAACCGGGGCCAAGTGATTGCAGCGAGTAACTTCCTCAGCTTTGTCGGAGTGCTCATCGCACCCTTGTGTATCTACCTACTCAGCTCAGTCTTCCACCTCCGCTCCACCTACTCATTTGTCCTCATGGCGTTTGTCGATCTATTCATCGCCCTCGCCCTCTTTAAATCGGTTGCCCCCTCCACCTTCCGCTTCATCTCCGAGCGATTTATCCAACCCTTCTACGAGATCCACTTCCTCAATTCAGTCCTCAACTTCCGCGAAGAGCTCGCCATTTGCTGCCGTAAAATGTCCTGGCCCAAAATCTTCCTCATCCTCGGCGAGAGCTCCAAATTTCACCTCTTCATCGTCAAAGCCAAAAAGGGCTTTTTCGATCCCCTCATCGGCTTCATCGGCAATATCGACTATATCTACTATGGTCGAGGTGAGTGCATCAAGCAAACAGTGATCATCCAAAAGAAACTCGAAGAGCTTCCCCCCAAAGTCCACCCCTTCTTCGTCTTCTACTCAGAAGCAGCCTACACCCACTTCCAAACCTCCATCTACCGGGAAACCCTCCTCAACCAAGACTACTCCTTCCAAGAAGTGACCATCCGCCACCGCAGCCACTTCCGCCCCTCCTTCCCCCGCGTCTACAAACGCTCCCAACTCACCTACCAGTTCATCAACCTCGACTAGCCCACTTATCTCCACTTCCCACTCCGTGAGTGGGGGCGCATCTTGCCAAAGGCAATCTGCGCCAATCAAGAAGTGAGAAATGCAAGGCTTTGCCAAAAGATCAATGCAGCAGCTAGCGTGAGAAACGCCCACCTGGATCGATGAAAGTAGATTTTCAAAAGACACCAAAAAGAACAAAAAAGACCGGCTAGACCCTGAACCATCAAATTGTCCCAATATGTGAGTAGGATTAATAGTAAGATGATGGCTCCGAGACATTCAATCTTCCCTTCAATCCTCCACCATTCTTTAATTCGTACCCTTACTTGGTTTTCTTTTCCTATGTCCATAATTTCCCCCTTTTCTTGCGCAGAGTTACTCCATTTGAAATGAATGGATGACCAACATGGTTGGTTAGTGACATTAGAATAGTTTAAGGAAGACTTAAGATCAAATCGGGTCTCGGCCTTCCCGTGTTAAGCCCCCCCCCTTCTAGCCAGACATAAGGTGGTATTGAACAACTGCCTATTGCTGGTGGGGAATCATTTTGGATAAAATTTACAGTAGTTGTGAAAAGTTACTGTCAGTTTTATCCAATATGTTGGGATACCATCTGAGTGTAGGGATGATAGGGATTCTGCGCCCCGATTGATTGAGATGAGCTGTCAATGGGGGGGCATCATATTTTCTTGAAGACAAAGTTGATTTCTAAATACCATGGCGCTAAATCTTTTGAGATATCATGAGTTAGTTGATGAAGGGTATTGGTTATTGAAAAAATGAGGGAAGCGATAGAGGTATTGAATCAAATCACACGGCCCATTGTTGGGCTAGGTGTTCGACCAAGGTCTTTGTATGGTTGTGGATTAATGCTTGATTTTGGTCAAGAAATGGTCGAAGTACAGCAAACTAGTCGTGGGGAGCGAATCACAAAGTTTGGAGAATGGAGTTTCTATCTTTCTTTTGGGAATTGGAGCATCGAGAAGTATAGTCGACAATTGGCATACTGGGGAGATGACGAGTCAAGAATTGAAAAGACGCTTGAAGAACTTTATGGGAAGAGGTTTGCTCAAGCAAGGATACTAAATGAAAAGTTCGATTTAGCCATTGAGTTTGAAGTGGGATATTCCGTGCAAATTGTTTCCGATCTTACTTTTGAAAATGACCAATGGAATTTCTTCGATGCGGAAAAGAAAGGATTTATCGCAGGGCCGGGTAAGACTTGGCGCTATCAGTCAAGAGATCTACCGTAAATACTGGTTTGATGGGGAAGCAGTTTAGATAGAATTAGCTCCGAAATTTGTTAAATGTGAGCATAAGGATGAAGAGTGTCACCCAGAGCGATAGCCATCTTCCAGTAAAGTTGCTTTTGCCCCATTGTTTGATTAGCTGTGTGCCGGCAAGTGTTAACGCAAAGGCATAGGCAAGCAGCCATAGCATAGGGGAAACGATTTGCAGAAAAAATTCCTTGAGAATATCCATATTACCCTCACTGTTGATCAATGAAAGATCGATGGTACATTGATTTATTGAGGTAGTCAATTGGAAAAATGAGGGCGTTATAATACACGTAGACAATCAGGCCAGGGTTATTAGTGTATGTAAAGAAGCTAGTTTTGCAGTGTTACGTTAGTTGGGCGCAGATTGCTTGACAAGATGTGCCTCTCCTTGTGGGAAAGAGGGTGGGAGGCTTGCATTTAAATGGGGGATGGGCTATGCTTGGGGCGAATTTAGCTCTAGTGAAATATGAAATGGATATTCTGTAGTCTCTTATTTGTCGTCTCTTCATTTGGTTGGGCAGAAGATGCGAAAGGTCAAACGTCGAATTCGCCGCATGAATTGATGGATGATGATCCCGGACAGCCTGAAGTGCAAAAGCCCGACCCTACAAGTATGAAGATCGATTCGCTCGAAACCGACATTAAGGATCTGAAGTCATATATTAAGGCGCGACGTCAGATTACGATTCGGGAAAAGGGGGGGAATCTCTCGATTAGTGGGGATGCAAGGACCAAGTTTTCGGCTGCGAGTGAGAAGCTAGATGGGGTGAAACAGCGGGGGCCGGGAGGGCAGTATCCCAATCAACCTACAAACTTGTTCAATGTCACCTTTAATTTGTTCTTCAATTATCTGAGTGAAAGAACTTGGATGAACATCCGCATGACGTTTAATAACATTGCTGGGACCATCAATGGGACTGCCAATGCGATTAAGCTCGATCGGGCCTTTATTGGTGCGCGGGTGCTGGTGGGGGATACCTACACTGGGGACTTTGAATTTGGCCGAAGGAAGCTTGACTATACCTTTGACTCGAGGATTCAATTTGCCGCCCGAATGGATGGGATCCTAATTAAGTATAGTCAGGCAGCTGAGGGGTGGGGGGACTTCTATCTAAATGGGGGGCCTTTCCTCATTGAAGATTCGTCAAGTCGCTTTGCCTACGTCTTTGAGGCGGGGGTCTTAAACATTGCCCGAACGGGGCTATTTGCCAAGTATTCGTTTATCGATTGGGATACAAGAGATTTTAGCGATCCGGCGCTCGCTGCCAAGTATGCCTTTATCAACAATCAGATTACTCTTGGCTATTCGTTCATGTCCCCATGGATTAAGAAGCGGGTGGTGTTTTACTCTGCGGGCTTGATCAATGCGGCAGCAAAAGGGATTCCTCAGACGCATAATCGGAAAGAAAACTATGCGTGGTATGCTGGATTTACGCTGGGCGATTTGAGAAAGCGTAATGACTGGACCGTTAACGCCAACATTCAGTGGGTATTGCCTCAGGCGGTGCCTCAATTTGATGTGAACGGTATTGGGACTGGTAATGCAGGGAATTCGGGTTTTTATACCAATAATGCGAATGGGACTGGTGGTATTACAACCGCTGCAACGGCCAATGGAAATACCAACTATTGGGGGTGGACGGCTGAGTTTCTCTATCTCTTCACCGATAATATGACCGTCTCACAGAGCTGGGAGCAATCAACGCGCCTCCGCTCAGACATTGGTCAGCCGTTCTTCTATAAGAAATATAAATTAGAGATTGTCTACGCCTATTGATAGTAGGAGCAATACTTGAGGTAGAGCTCAATTTGATGCTCTTTGAAGTAGTTCTCCAATGCTTGGCGTATGTGAAAGGGTGTGCAGACATGTTGGGCCCGCTGGGCGCTACCAATCACCTGATCAAATAAAATGCGCTGCCAGCGGCTCTTGGCATATTGCTCCATCGAATGGGGCTGGATCGATAAAAAGTGTAAAAGCGAGGTGAGTGTCTCATCTGGCTTTGAATCGAGTAGTTCGTGATAAACCACCATCTTATCAACTGGCAACGAGTCAAACTCCTGCAATGTCTTAAAAAAATGCTCGTCCACCCAATAGCTCAGCGGAAGCTGATGAAATCCTTCCATATAGCCAAATCGCTTCATCGCATTGGCATAGAGCAATCCCCGATAGTCCCGCATAAAGTAGACCACACAGTGATTTTCCAAATCAGCCACCTTCATGCTCATCTCGCGATTGGCAAAGAGACATCCCTCTTCACAAACCTCCACCCGATCCCACAAGTACAATTTTGGTCCACTCAGTCCCTGCGAAGTCTGATTTGAAACAAACCGCTCCAAATCCCTTCCATTCCCACTACTCCCAGGCTGAAGTTGCGTCAATAGCTCATACAAGAGCCATTCCCCTTCACCCCCATGGTAGGAAATAATGTGGATATGGTCATACTTAGATGCAAATGCCCCAACGGCACTCATGCAGAACAACGATAAATAGAGAAGCCAGCGCAAGATTTACCTCACAGGACTTCAGCATAAATAGACAGAGCTCTTAGATGCAAGAAATTTTTCACCATAAACTTTTAAACCCCAACACAAAAAAGCAATCAAACTTCGATCACAAATGTTTGCGTCGTCACAGCCTATACCCGTGTCTCAAAAAGACGATGCCATAATTCAGTTATCTCTTATTCACCCATTTAGAAGCGGAGGGCGGCTTGTATGCTAAAGGCTAGCGAGTCGATACAGCGAAGTTCGATGTTGAGGAAGGCTCCTTTGCCGGGAGTGACGGCTGCGCCTGCTATTAGGCCGGGGCGGACCTGGTTGGTCACTTTGAATTGTGTGCGATTGATTCCGTCGGCGGGGGTGTAGAAGTTGGCGGGGAGGCGCTTGAAGGTGGCTAGGGTGTAGTAGTAGCCGATGCCGAGGTAGGGGACGAGAAAGTCGGTGCGGTAGGAGGTGGAGAGGCTCACTTGCCACTCTGTATAGCTGATGCGGGGGGTAGAGTTGGTGGCGGGAAAGAGGGCGCCATTTTGCGTGAGGGTGTTCCATTTGTTGGAGGAGGCGATGTACTTGGCATCAGCGCCGAGGCCCCAGGGGCCGAGTTCAAGGGCGAGCACTTTGCCCCCCACTCCCCAGGAGAAGTTTTCTTGAGAAATGTATTGGAGGATGGTGGTGGGATTTGAGGTTTGGGTCGCGCTAAACTCTTGGGCGCCGAGGAGGCCATACCCCATAAAGCGATTGACGATGAGAAAGTAGACTTGGCCCATATTGCTTGTAATCTCAAATCGATCAAAGTCGTTTCGGCTTCCTGTTTTAAGTCGCACTTTCCGATCATTGATTTGATCGAAGATATAGCCGAGCCCTCCGCCAACCCATCCTTGATTCTCATCGGTGAAGAGTCCACTCTGCATGAGATTGGGGGTGGAGGGATTTCCACTATAGTAGGCAAAAATTTGCGTGCTGAAAAGAAGTGTGATGGCAAGTAGAATGTGTCTCATGGTGCCCGATTCTATCAAGAATCAAATTTTTCTTCCAAGAATTATTGAAATTCAATTGATAACAGGTTATTGTCAGAACTTGAATGGGTTTACTCGGTATGGGTGGCCTGTTTTTGAATTTAAGTGATACTGGCTCATGCGGTTATACTCTTTTGTCGTTACAGCATTTCTTTTCGCAACTTGTCTTGTGCACGGTGCAGACCAGTTTGAATACAATAAAAATCAGCCCCGTTCGCCGGAAGAGCTTCAGCCTCCCCCTCGCCCAGATGATATGCCTCCTACTGAAGCGTTTAGTCCGGGAGATGATGACGTATTGATTCCCGATTTGAAGGGAATTATCATTGTCGATACTAACCAAGTGCCAGAACAAATGGTAGCTGACACAAAAGGGGTGAAGTTTCATTTCGAGACACCGAAAAAGTATGTCCCCCTAACCGCCAATCAACAACGTGTCATTGCTAAGCAATTGAGACAAAATTATATTGGCAAGCCACTCACAATGCGTAAGATTAAAAAGATGAAGCGGGAGATTATCGACCGTTACGTCGAGTTTAAGCACCCCTTCATCATCATGCAATTGCCTCCGCAAGGACTCGATTCGGGTGTCTTGACAATTGCTGTGATTGAATCACGAGTGGGTAAGGTTGAGATTAAGGGGGCCAACTGGTTTAGCGAGCAGTATTATCGAGAGTGGATGACTCTCTATGAGTCTGATCCAATTAACTCAACTGTCCTCAATGACGATTTATACTGGCTAAACCGGAATCCGTTCCACCGGGGGGATATTGTCTTCCGGCCGGGTGCTAAGCCCTATACCACCGATGTCGAGGTGATTGTCCAAGACTTTAGGCCGTTTAAGGTATATGCGGGTGTCGACAATACGGGGATTGAGGCGATTGATCGGACCCGTGTATTTGCTGGTTTCAACTGGGGAAATGTGTGGAAAAAAGGGCAGATCTTCTCCGCTCAATATACAGCCGCTCCTGACTTTAAGAAGTATCAATCAATTACAGCCAATTATCTGATCCCACTTCCTTGGAAGAATTTGATCGACTTCTATGGCGGTTACTCATCGATTAAGTTAAATGCCTCTGATATTCCCGGGCATGTTAAGCATGGCCAGAGCTGGCAGTTTAGCTCCCGCTACACTTGGCCGATTCCGGTGAGGGAAACATTTGTGCAGGAAGGGAAGCTTGGATTTGATTTCAAACGGACTGATGATGACATTTTGTTCAATCAGGTGAGCATTTTGGATAACTATGCTAACGTTTTCCAGGTGGTTGGGGAGTATAATTTCTCCATGCGTTGGGAAGGACAGATGCTCAGCTTTGATGGGAAAGGGTTCTTCTCTCCCGGTGAGATTTCAACTTCTATGTCGCGGGAGTCGTTGGCTAAGTTCCGTCCCGGTGCGCAAAATGTCTATCTATACGGGTTCATGACCTGTAACTATTTGCGCTCGTTCTCTCAAGATTGGCTCTTTAACTTTAAGACAACGGCGCAGTTCTCAACAGGTGCACTCTTCCCGAGTGAGATGTTGGGGCTTGGTGGATACTATTCGATTCGGGGATATACCGACCATGTGATTAATGTGGATAATGGGTTTATTTTCAATACGGAGTTCCGCTCTCCCCGCTTCAGTTTGATGAAGCATGTGTCTGGAAAACCCAATTGGTCTGGCGATACTTGGTCGGCCGTGGGCTTTTTCGACCTGGGATTTGGTTGGGAGGATAAGCAGGTGGGCAATAATGACTGGAGCTTTTTCCTTGCTGGTGTGGGTCCGGGTCTTCGTTTGGGTATTGGGGAGTGGCTCAATGCTCGTTTGGATTGGGCATGGCGGCTTAATCGGATTCCGTTCGATGACAAGTCAAACCGATGGTACTTTTCTGTCACCGCCGATTACTAGATTGACTCTTTTGGGGATGTATAAGGAAGGGCGAGCTCGTTTTTTCGGGCTCTTTGAAATATCTCCCCCTTCAGGGTATTCACCCTATACGACTAAAGGGGGAGATATTTCAAATGGCCGCGAAAAAGCCGAACTCGTCTGAGGGGGTCTCCTGCTGGCTTTTGCAACC
>JAJACM010000006.1 GCA_022601545.1 Chlamydiia bacterium
GACTAAAAAAGTTGCAAAGAAAAAAGTCGCCAAGAAAGCAACCAAAAAAGTTGCTAAAAAAGTGACTAAGAAAAAAGCAACTAAGAAAGCAACTAAAAGAAAAGCTACAAAAAAAGTAGCTAAGAAAAAAGTTGCCAAGAAGAAAGTAGCTAAAAAAGCGACTAAAAAAGTAGCTAAAAAGAAAGTTGCCAAAAAAGCAACTAAGAAAGTGGCTAAGAAAAAAGTTGCTAAGAAAGCTACAAAGAGAAAAGTCGCAAAAAAAGTGACTAAGAAAAAAGCAGCTAAAGCTCCAGCGAAGAAAAAAGTTGTAGCTAAGAAAACTGCTCGCAAGACTACTGCTAAGAAAAAGGTCGCTGCAAAAAGACCTGCTCGACGCAGAGTAGCTAGAAGAACAGCTAGCCGCTAAATTCTACGATTCAAAGGCGGAGCTGAATGCTTCGCCTTTGAATTTCCCCTCGGTGAGAATATCACCAATCTTTTTCCTTTCAGACACACTTGTTTCCAAAGCTCTAAAGCGCTCTTCAAGAAGTTCAACCTCTCCTGGTACGCCGAGAACAAACATGGCATCTACTTGATGAGTCGGCGGGAGATCGATATTTTTCCGAAGAGCTTCTTCATCATATCCTGCCATTGGGTGAGCCACCAATCCTTGTCGACTGGACTCGAGTAAAAAGCTCATTGTCGCAAGTCCATTGTCAAAGCTATAGGTATCTGTTGTTAATTTTCCCGTATCGTATTTTTCAGATACAAACGCCCCTATAATCCATCCATTTTTGACCCACACCTGATTTCCTTTATAGAGCGCGTCAAAGAATAGAGGCCAGTTATCAGTCTCTCTTTTCGCAAAGAGGATACTCCAGGGCTGTTTATTTGAGGAAGAGGGAGCTTGTCGCATTGCTTCAACAATCGTCATAAATTGCCGGTCTGTGACGGGGACATTTGGATCCATTGCGCGTGAGGATCGGCGGAGTAGAAAGATTGGGTCGATATCAAACTCAACTCCTCGTTCTTCTTTAACTTTCTTGATCTGGGCTTCGTAGTTGTTCATCGCTTTTTCTCCAAGTAGCTCGATTAAGGAAATGGTCAATCTTCTCTTCATAGCGGGCGAAGAAAAGATATACGGCATAAGAGACACCGATTGCAATGCAGCTTGAGACGACAGCATCACTCACAAAGTGTTGCCTTAAGAGTATGCGGGTGAGTGAAAGAGCCCAGGCAACCAAAAATACCACCCCAAGACTTTTGCGAAAAAGACAGTAGTAGGCTGTGGCAAGGCTGAATACTGTCACAATATGGCTTGAAGGAAAGGAGTGGTATCGGTGGCCTGACTGCAAAAAGTAGAAGCCATATTCGCCAGTTTGGGTGAGTAGAGTTGGCCGTGCCCGACCAAAGTAAGCCTTGGATAGGTAAACAACAGTTAGGCTTGCTGCAAGTGCAATTCCAACAAAAAAAATTCGATTGCGGTACTTTTTCCACTGCTCAGTAAAGCAGGCAATGCCAAATGTGAAAATAAGGAGTCCTGCCCAAAAAGTGTGGTTAATCATAAAAGTAAAGAGCTTACAAACTGTTCGAAGGGCTCCTTGTAGTCTTGGAATGGCGTATACCACACTCTGATCAATTCCAAAGTAGCATATGCAACCAAATCCCAACCAGGCAATCAAAAATAGGATATGTTTGAGTTCCATCCTATAGGAAGTAAATTCCTTACTCACAAATTCTCCTAGCGTGCTTAGCTTCTCAGCAGCCCCAATTATGAGTAAAGCAATCTATTTGTACAAGCTATTGTTTTTAGATTAGTTAAGCTCGATGAGTTCGGATTCTTTAGGCCCCATGAGCTCTATACCATCGAGATCAGGGTTTGGGTACTTGGTTCGCATGAGGCGTATGGCAAGTGGTTTGAGCCATTCTGGCGCAAGTTGTAAAAGGTCGAAATGCCATCCATCGACATTGCGCAAAAGAGACGAATATCCACGCACTGTGAGAAGGACTGAGGTGACTGTGCCAAGAACGGCAAGTCCGACTGGTGGGAATGCACACACTCCAAGGAAGAATGTGGCTGTTAAAATGGCTAGGCCAATGACTCCCACTGTATAGATGAGGAGATGTTTCTTGGATTGGCTATCAATCTGTGCGATGAGCTCACGCCCTTCAATAATCCCTTCATTTTGTACGACGGGATCTTCAGAGAGGATTTTCGCGACGGCGGGCTTGAGATTGGCGCCTAGGGTATCGACCATCCAGGGAGCTATTCGGTTGCATAGGAGCTTTCGCTTTTCCTTCAGCTCGTATTCACAGCGGAAGGAGAGGGCTTCTTGGAGCTGCTCGGATGTTTGGCCGATCGATCGCTTTTGACATTTTCCTCTGTAGTAGTCCACTTCTTGAGTGGTGAGCGCAAAATGCTTTGTGTGAATGCGCAAGAGATTGGAGGCGATCAATTGAGCTTTCATATCTTGAGTAATTTGCGTGAGGTTTTCGGTTCTTGAATCGATATTGGAAACGGTTTCAATCAATTCAGCTCCTTTCTCATCACCCAAAATGGCTTTGATTTTAGAGCTAGATTCTTGAATGGTATCAATTTGTTGCTGGGTGAATGGTTGGGTACTACTCATTCTGTAGGGGGTGAGCATATCGATTAGATTTGCAATTCCATGACAGCGAAGATCCTGATGTGCATGGATTTGGCGAAGTAATTTAATCGATTCAACTGCAAGTTCAACAACGGCTACTATTTGTCCAATAATGCTGAGTACCAATAGGGTCACTGTCAATTTGACCCCAATTAGAATGACGACAGCCACTCGGAGCACTTTTTCAATTGAGCTAATGATCGTAATAGGAATCTTGGCAAGGTCTAAGGCAGAGTCGATTGCTTGCTCAAAGTCACCAAAACAGACTCCTTGTATCAGGCCAGTTACTGAGAATACAGCGTCAATCAGATTCCAAGCCCAATGCTTTCCAATATGCGCTGTGTGGTATGGAGCTGTTAAATCGGGAGTGCGCAATACCTTTTCATCAAATAGATTTTGATAAATCTCTTGTGCCCACGCCTCATTTCTCAAAGGTTGCTGCGTTTCTGCAAGTGGGTCTGCAGGGACAACCTCTAGGGGGCGAGCTTCCTGGCTTGCAGCCAGGGCAGAAGGGTTTAGTTGAGCAAGTTCAACTGCCATGTTCTCCTCTAACATGATTAAGACTAATATTATAACACACATAAACTAAATATAAAATGTTAAATTATTGTTATTATAAAGTGTGTGTGCTTTCTATAGGTAATGCGATGGATATTCAATATAATTCTGTACTTTTCATTCTTCTCACTTTCTTTTGCTGAGTCGCTCGAGCCGATCAATTTCAATTATTTAATACACTCAATGCCTAAGTTTCACTCAGAGTTGCTTCAGATGCATTTGACCCTCTATAAGGGGTATGTGGCTGGAGTGAATCAACTTAATGAGCGACTAGAGAGGGGAGTTGAGAATTCGTTTGAATTTCAAGCGGTTAAGCTCCGATATGCGTTTGAGTATGATGGAATGGTGCTGCACGAGCTCTACTTTCAAAATTTAGGGGGAAATGGCCAGTTAAGCGGAAGTTCTCCCGTGGCTCGATTGATTGAAGCTGAATATGGAAGCTTTGCCAAGTGGAAGAAGGAGTTTATTGAAACCGCCTTGATCAAAGGGGTGGGGTGGGTTATTCTCTACCAAAGCAAGAGTGATGGTGGGCTTTATACGGCTTGGATTTCTGACCACTCTATTGGGCCCTTGGTTTCTGATACCCCTCTTTTAGTACTCGATGTATGGGAGCATGCCTACATTACTCAGTTTGGGCTCGATCGCAAGGGATATGTGGACTTATTTTTCGAATATATCGACTGGGATGTAGTGAATCAGCGTCTTGCTCGCTAGATGTCAGCCTTATCCAGGTCTTTTACTTGATAAACAGCAACCATTCCGTCTCTTCCCAAGAAGTCTTCTGCACCCGGTGCAAAATCGCAAGAGATGGATTGGAGTTGTTGAAATCTTGCAAATTCCTTTGTGTCACTTTTTTTGATGGGTGTTCCCTGAATCATAAGGTGCTCCAGTCTTGTTGATAAGCCCTCTCCCTTGGCAAGGGTTGAGATGCCATCCAAAGGAAATTGACTATCGATAATTGTCAGTGATCGAAGGTGAAGTTGAGCTAGGCCTTCTAAAAATTCTGGAGACAGTTGCATGTTAGCAAGAGTGACCTTGGAGAGTCGTTCGGCTGTTGATAAGAAGGAAAAGTCTGTTGGTACTGCAGAAGTAGTCAGCTGATCCGAGTCAATTAAGGTCATTTCTTCCATACGGGGAAGCATATTAACCAGGTTGGCAAAACCTATTGGAGACCCCATACGAAGAGCTTCTAATTGCAGGCAATTATGGGTAAGATTTTCATTAGGTTCCTCCGAATAGAGAACATGTGCCCGGTGCAAAAAACCTCGGAGTCTGTCAGGAGCTTCCATTATTTCAGTGGTGCAATTGTTAAGCATATGAGTAGAAAAAGGGGAGGTGGGCATTTGCAGTTTTGAGCGAGCCGTTCGCTTAGGTGCTGCCATTTGTTCTTCAGGTAATTCGGGCTGACAAAGCTCAACGACATCACCCTTTTTTCGTTTGACCTTGATGGTGGGTGGAGTGGGAGGGAGTGTTTTTCCAACAGCAGCTTCCTCTTTCAAGTTTTCTTCTGTAGGGGTTGTTGGTCGCTCCATTTCTTCAGTGAATGGGGTTGCAGGACGGGATGAGGGATTTGCGCCTTCTATACTCATTTCTTTATCTCCCATTTTTTGTGACTCAGCACTGAGTTAAGTTGGGCTTGATCTAAAGGACCAAACTGTTCACGGCGTTCCTCAGGAACTATCCGCGTAGTTAGAGGTTTGGCTGCATCACACAGTGGGCACGGTCGAATGGAAAGCGTGTGACCGAGGAGCTTTTGCAAGCGCTCACCTTCACTTGCATCAGGAAAATGGACTCTTTCTCTTAACTCATCCCATTTTGTGTTAGCCCGAGTTACTCTAACAAGTTCAACTAATTCCTGTCGCCTAAAAAGCTCATCACACTCAAGATACCCTTCAGGTTGGATTGCACCGACTGCTTTTGGAAAAAATTGGAATTCCAAAAATGGTTTGTTACACACTTGATTAAACCCACGATGAATAATCATGCAAAACTCTTTCCACTTCTCAACTGGACAGTTCAAGAGCACGTTTGCTAAAACTTCGCTTTTTGCTCGACGATTGAGTTCTCTTCCAATGGCAAAGAAACGATCGCGTATTTCCCCATCACTCATTGCAGAGAGTTGTGGAAGAGGGAGTGGCGTACCCGACCATTCGGCAATGTTCATAACCCAATATTGCATTTCCTGCGTGGAGGGAATTGTATCAATCCCAGCAAGAATTCCTGGTGTTATGTGACTAACACTGTCGCGCTGATTGGCTATCTTAAACGGAAAGACTGCACGTCTGATCGCATTGTAAGTTTCATGGATCGCTGTTCCACGATAATAGAGTTTATTATCCGCATCTAACAAAGTTTCGAGGACAAATGCTCTGGTAAATTCGTTAGCAACGTTTACTGATTGAGCGATCCGGATAAGATTTGCATGAATTAAGGCTTGCTTAGAACGGAGAGGTATCGATTCAATTTTTTCTTGGTACTCTTCTAGAATTTTATCCATTTGCTCAGTGTAAGTTGTCAAAGCCTCCCTTCTAGTCATTTCTTTTTGGGCAGTCTTATTGAGTAGATCAAGAGCTATTTCTCGGCCATATGTATCGAAGAGTTTATCAACCTCAACATTGATCACTCGTGGAAGAGCCCGTGTTTGGCAAAGACACTCGTGTAAAAATGAACCTTGGCGAATAACCCCAAAATCACAAGGGGTGGATCGGATGATCTCTCGAATTTGCTCGACTCGCCTTGCATTTGCTTCTCGCTCAGACGGAGGCTTGGGCGCTTCAAATGAGGGTTCCAGATCCATAGAGTCTGCAAGCTCCTCTAATGTTTTGGAAGAGGAGAGGGCATAGCCTCCCGAGCCAAACGTCGTCGGAGCTATTGAGGCATCTTGGGCATACTGCTTTTCGAGTTGATTCTCTTGCGCTTTCTTTTCCAAAAGGATTGCTAAGCGTTCTAATACAGCTTTGCAATCCCTGTTTTTGACTCCGAGTAAAAGAAGTATGGGTTTGATCGCTTGAGGGATCTTGGCGTTGGCTCCCTTCTCAATGGATAGTTGTTCGAGAAATTGCAAGAGAAAGCCCCGCAAAAGCTCGGGTGGAATGGAAAAGTTAAAGTTCACCAATCGGCTTTTTCCATTCACAGTGACCACTTCTGCATGGTCAGTATAAAACTCGAAGAGCTGCGTTTCAAGCGGAGATCTTTTCCTTCGCATGAGTAACCCCATGATGGGTCCACATACTGGATCAACGTGCACAGCGCGCGTTTCAAGTGCTTGCCTAAACCGAGTCTCATATTGACCAATTTCAGCTCGTTGCTCATCGTCGGCTTCAAGCGAGCAGATATAATTATCCAGTGTTTCTTCATCTGGATGAAACACAGCATCCAGCCGTGTGCAAAGATTCCCCTCAATCACTTCTTCAGTAACCCCCAGTTCTTGCAAATAGTTAATAATTTCGAGAGTTAAGCCACCCTCTCTAAGTATGAGCAATGCAATGTCATCTGCTTGAGAGTAGAGGGGATGATTATCGTTAAGTGAGGGCAATACGGCTGAATGCGCTCCTTGAAGCTCTAGTAAGTTAAACGGCCTCCTTCCCTTTTCTAAAAATACTGGGGTGAGTACCTCAATCATTCCATTCTGCCTCAATTCGCCGAAGGTTCTACCTGCACGATCTGAATGTTCGAGGGGCATCCCATAATTTGCTTCTCGCGCAGATTGGAAAGAGTCATATCCTAGTCGACTAGCTCCTGAGCCTTCGCGATTCTCAGCTATTGGAAAATTAATCCCAAAGCCCACTTGATCTTGCACGCATGTGGGTAGAAAGACATGACAGGAGACTCTTTCATAAACCAAAAGTTGTGTGGCAAAAAGAGCTGTCCGAACAGCAGCATGCTCTCCTGAGCGTAGGCGAAGCTCCTCAGCGCAATGCTCATAGAGAGTTTTTTCTGGAGAATTGACTGCTCTAACCACCGTATCGAGTAGTGAGTAATCTGCTGCCACATGGTTTGAATCTGGAACCGAAGTCCACCGTCCCGATGTGCCGTGATTTTGTTTTCCGAGCGGAGGAAGCAAAAGGCGCTTATCTGAAGGATGCATTTCCTCAACCTGCTTAACCGGAACTGCTTCTTGAGCAGGGGTTGACGTATCGACAAATATCACCCGTACATCAGGACTCTTTGGATGCTCTATAGCACTTCTTAATCTATGACCAAGCATGTCAACGTGATTGGATTTGCAGCGAAAGACCCTTGCACAGGGGTTTAATAACTCAGTTTGTCGGCGCTCTTCTAGTTCAGCTAAGTCTACATCCATATCGAGTGAACGCACAGCGTACCCGGGCAGTCGCGGAGGGGTCCAGCGCGCGCTCCTAGCTGAGCTTGAAGTATCCGATTTAACGTCCATTCCCTCCGGTGTCGAAAATTCAACATTAAGAGGGGGAATGAATCGAGGAGTCGCTGGGTTCACTGAATAGCCACCTGACAAAATACGCCTCAAAAAATTTATTTATTGAACATTCTAACAGATGTCGTGGATAAAAACCACCAGAAAAGCTTGTTAAAACGGGCGATTTAGTGGTTTTTGGACTCTTCTGCTATTGCTTTAAGAAGTTCTTCCCATTGGGTGTGATGATTAGGGGTAAAGCGATTAATAGAAGAGAGGATCTCAAATAGTGAGGAAGATTCAACATCCCCCTTGGGGTCAAGAGTTGAAGCAGCCTCCAAAAGGGTGCAAGAGCTAACAAAGGGGGCTCCCCATGGAGTTGTCATCATATACTCAATCAGCTCGAGGTTTTTCCGCTCATTTTCTGGACTTTTTTGGGCAGTCAAACAATCTTTTTGCAGTTGGAGGAGCTCTTTCGAAAGGCGATTCATGAATCCAACATCCCGACACAGCTCTGGGTGGCCGGATAACTGTTTCCAGTCCCGGTATAGTGATTCGACATCTGCCTTTGCATTATGCGATTCCAAGCGAGCAAAACCCAATTCATTCCATACTACTTTATTCGAGTAACTGAAATAGATTTTAAGGGCTAGAAGCTTTTCGTGGCCTGATCTAGCACACTCTCTGCACTTCCCGATGCATCTAACTCAGAGATGGGCATTTCCATCTCCTTGAGGCGAGAGAGAACGGGAGCTGTTTTTTCCTGATAGATCTTTAACCGATTATGAATTGTTTCGGGCGTGTCATCTGCCCGCGCCACCACCTCAGCACCGCAATGATCACATATCCCTTCAATCTTTGGTGGGGCGGTATGCCGGTTGTAAATGGCACCACACCCAGTACAAATGAGTCGGGAGAGGATCCGATCGATCAAAACCTTCTCTGGAGCATCCAGGACAATCACATTAAATGTGCACCCCATTTGCAATTCAATCTGCGGGAGGATGTTGGTCTGATTCACCGTACGGGGAAATCCATCGAGTATGATTCCTGCTCGGGCGTCGGGCCGCCCCAGACGGTTCATCAGGAGCTCCTGAATGAGGTCATCGTTTGGGAATCCACCCTGAGCGACGATCTCTTTTACCTTGAGTCCGAGAGGGGATCCGGCCTTAATTTCATCTCTGAGCAAATCGCCAGTCGCAATATGAGCAAACCCAAGCTTGTGGGCCAGTTGAGAAGCCAGAGTTCCTTTACCCACTCCAGGCGGGCCAAACATGATTATACATTGACTATTCATATGGGGAAACTATACGCCTCAAAGGAGTAAAAAGCAAGACTAAACTTTGTAACTTTCAGCCACTTGAGTAAACTGCATCAGTTGATCCTTCACCCAATGTTCATTCTTGCCCATCATCTCTGCCATCATCTGGCAGACTGATGGCGCGATGGCCATAGTTGCTTGATGGTTGAGAAACAAACAGCGAGTGCGCCGAGCAAGCACATCTTCAAGAGTCACTGCCATTTGCTCTTGTACAGCATATTCAATATCGCTCTTCGTGTAGGCAAGGTCGGGATGGAGAAACTTCTCCTCCTCTAACCTGTCTGGCTTAGGGGGAATAGTGAGATTTTTAGACCGACTCTTACGCTTTTCAAGATCAAATGTGTCGATTGCCATATCTACTGCTTCTTCCCCCATCTTCCGGAATATCCCCCACTTACCACCCGTTACTGTAATCAGATTGCTTTTCGAACGGGTGAGTGAATGTCTCCTGGAAATTTTGGCAGTTGAGTTTCTTTTTGACTCCAATTTGACAAGAGGGCGAATGCCCGAATAGAGTGCCTTAATATCGCTGGGTTGAACCTTTCCTGCCAAATGCTTATTCGCATGCTTGAGTAGGAACCGAATTTCTCGCTCGCGGGGGTGTGAGTCATATCTGGGAGCTGGTGTAAATTCGTCTGTTGTGCCAATAATGACAGAATCAAGCCAGGGAATGATAAAGAAGACGCGACCATCTTCAGTTTTAGGGTCGATCAAGGCCATTTTTCCAGGGAAAAACTTCTTATCGATGATCAGATGACTCCCCCGGCTCAGCGCGAGTAGCTTTTTTTCAGATGGGTTATCGAACTTTCTAATTGAATCTGTGAAGATACCTGTCGCGTTGACAACTCCTTTAGCCATTACTTGCCTTTTGGATTTTCCAACTGTATCGAAGACTTTGACCC
>JAJACM010000007.1 GCA_022601545.1 Chlamydiia bacterium
AGTACTTCCAAAAGTCAGCGCCAAATATGGACGCCATCTATCAGAAGTTTAAGAAGAGAAAATTTACCAAAGAAAACTAGGGTTTGGCAATCGCTTGAACTAATGGCTCATTATAGTTGATTTTCATTGCCCGCCGAATCTTATACATGGTCTCTTTTGCCACTTCTTGAGCTCTTTTTGTTCCCTGATCTAGGAGAAGGAGGATAGCTGCTGGATCTTGGGCATAGAGGGCGCGCCGCTCTCTAAATGGGGCAATCATCTCTTCAAGCACCTCAAACAGGTATTCTTTGCATACCGAGTCTGCCAAACCACCTCTCTTGTAATGCTCTTTCATTGCCTCAATAGTCGCTTTGTCCTTTCCAAAGAGATCGAGGAAGTAAAAGACCATATTCCCCTCCACTTTGCCCGGATCCTCAATATTTAGATGACCTGGATCGGTGAACATTTTCCGCACTTTTTTCCGCAATGTGTCGGTATCTTCTGAAAGAGAGATGAAGTTGTTCATTGATTTGCTCATTTTTCCTTTCCCATCAATCCCCTGTATCCGCCCAAAATCGTTTTCATCGGTAAGCGCTTTTGCTTTTTTAAGCACATCGGTCTTGTAAATGGTATTGAACCGCTTGACCAGCTCATTGGTCTGTTCAATCATGGGGTGTTGATCCTCACCCACAGGGACGAGCTCACCCAGGAAAAGGGTAATGTCAGCTGCTTGGGAGACCGGATAACACATAAATCCAGCAGGAATACCGTGTTTAAAACTCTTTGACTCAAGCTCAGTTTTGACTGTTGGGTTTTGTTGAAGCCGCCCCATGGAGACGAGATTGAGAAAATAGACTGTGAGCTCAAACAGCTCGGGGATCATCGACTGGATAAAAACAGTCGATTTACTAAAGTCAATACCGACGGCAAGGTAGTCTAGAGCCACCTCGAGAATATTCTGCCGCACCACTTCTGGGGTCTTAAAGTTGTCGGTAAGCGCTTGAACATCGGCCAGCATGACAAATTGATCATATTCATCCTGCAGTCGTACTCGGTGTTGCAATGAGCCACAATAGTGGCCAAGATGGAGCTTCCCGGTTGGTCTATCTCCTGTCAAAATGCGCTTTTTCAATTCTCCATCTCCCTCGATCAGTGGTAGTTGCCTTACATTATACAAGTTTAGTTGAAATGGGCAAGCATTTCTCCCCCTGATAGACCTTGCCTACAATCAAAGTTGCAGTTAAAGAGGCCTATGAGGGATAATGCGCCGTGATGATATAACCCCTCTGGAGAGAATAAATTGAGTGATGCACACCCCAACCAGATCGACCGGTACACCGTTCTCAAGCAGTTGGGTGAAGGGGGAATGGGCTCTGTTTACTTAGTCTTTGACCCCAAGACCAACCGAAAAGTAGCTCTCAAAATGATTCGGGCAAACCTTGTTCAGTATACCCAAATGCACCGCCGATTCAAGCGTGAAGCCAATGTGGCCGCTCAGCTTGCTCATCCGAACATTCTCTCTGTCTTCACCATAGAAGAGCGGCCTGAAGAGGTGTTTTACACTATGCCCTATGTTCAAGGCGAAACGTTAAAGGATATCTTGAAAGCCACCCGCCATTTGGAGCGCAATGAGGGGAAAGAGCACCCAGTTGGCTCATCTATTTTCGAATTGATGCGCATTTTCCTCAACATCTGCCAGGCTGTGGCCTACGCACACTCCCGCTCCATCCTCCACAGAGATATCAAACCCGAAAATATTTTTATTGGAAATTTTGGAGAGGTGCTCCTCTTTGACTGGGGCCTTTCCTGCAAGGTGGAAGGGGTTGAGACTGATGAAGAAATTGGTGAGGATGACATCCTTCCAGGGGATATTAACCTCACCCTCCCCAAAAAAGTGATTGGCACCCTTGGCTATATGGCCCCTGAACGGACTGAGCGAAAAAAGGCGACCATTCAAAATGAGATCTACGCGTTGGGTGTGATTCTCTATCAGATGCTCACCCTTAAAATGCCCTTCCACCGGAAATCGCTTAAAGAGTTTAAGCGGATGAAAGCATATGAGACCTATATTGAACCCACTGAAGCAGCCCCTAATCGGGAAATTCCCCTTCAGCTCTCTCAGATTGTGGGCAAATGTCTAGCCTTTGACCCCACTGATCGCTATGGAACAATCGATGCGTTGATTAAGGATATCCAAAGTCATATTGAGGGGCAGCCCGACTGGATCCTCAGCCAAGATCTTAAGCCCGCACGCCCTTCTGACTGGGAATTCCAAGAACATATCCTCCTAAATACTCTGATTGCCAAGAGACCAACTGAAGATTTGATGCGTTGGGCCTATTTAATGGTCTCCAAGCAGGCATTTTCCGGCAACTGCAAGCTCGAGGGGATCTTCTCCATCGACTCTGAGAGCCATGGGATTGGATTCATTTTCAATATCCCATCCCCCACCGAGCGCGAAAGCATCGAGGAGGGGCTGTGTTGCTGGATTGGAAGCAAACGCACTAAAGGGATTCGGCTCTATCGATCAAATGTAGAAATCAAGCAAAGGTGCGATTTCTATCTCGAACCCAATAAGACCTACTTTATTCAAATTGAGCGTGTGGACCAGAGTATTTCAATCCGTATAAACGGGAGTGAAGTGATTCGCTATCAGAGCTATCTCCCCTTTGTAGGATCCCATCTGGGTATTATTAGCCTCGAGTGCGACTACACCTTTAAGAGTCTTAACATCTATACAGGCAGCCGCAGTGCGATGATTAACTGCCTTTGCGTCCCTGATGCCTTCTTAGCCCTTCGCCAGTTTGATCAAGCCAAAAATGAGTATGAGCGGATAGCCCAATCCTTTGCAGGCCGGCAAGAAGGGACCCTGGCCACCTTCCGAAAAGGGATTGCCCTCATCGAGGAAGCAAAGACCGGTAAAGACAAGTCCACACGACTTGATGAGGCCCTTTTAACGTTTAGCTCACTCGGCTCTAAAAGAGGAGTCCCTCTCGAATATTTGGGGAAATCGCTTGTTTTCCAAGCTAGAGACGAATTGAGTGAAGAGGTTAAATGTTTGGAGCTTGCTCTCCGGCGCTTTCCGAAGCACCCGATGCGAGCGATGATTGAAGAGCATGTCTACTTCCGCCTTCACGAAAGCGCCAAAGAGGATCGAATTGCAGCCTACGCGTACGCTCTCCTTGTCATCCAGCACATCAACTCATTCTTTGAAAATAGCGACTCTCAAGAGCTCATCTTCCAACTCGCCCACCACCATCACGTCTATCCAACATCCTCTCCCCTTCTCAAGACAGAAAATCCCAAAGCGTTCTTTATTCAGCTCGCCGTACCTATCGCCTTCTTCCTCAATAAACCCTTCCAAATCCTTGAAATTTTCACCCAATTCCTCCCTATTTTCGCCGAGCAGCCTGAGATTGTTTCCACTTTCATCTACTACCTACTTATCCTCAATCAACCAGAACTTATCACCCAGCTCATGGACCTGTTTGCCTCAAAAGAGGAGCTCGGCAAGCTTTATTCAGATGAGCTCCATACCTTAGTCATTGCCATCTCAGAATATATCGACACTGCCAAGATCTCAACTCTACAAAAAATCCAATCCCTCCCCCTCCCTGAAAGCGACTATCCCCTCCTGATTGCCATGCTGGCCCTCTATGAGTACGCATTTGCTCGAGGCCATATTTCCCATCTCCCAGAGCGGTTGATTGAGCGCATCGAGTCAAGTGGGGTGCCTGTCGATCTCAAGCTCCAGCTCATGAGTCATCTGCAAAGCCAGCAGCGGATGGAGTCAATTGCAAAAGGAATTGAGCTCGATCAAATGCGCAATCCCTCGGGACAAATTGTCAACTACCTCACCTACCATCCTGGGCTCGAGAAAAGTGCTCGTGATGAGTGGGAAAATATTTTTTCATACTCGTTCCAAATCAATCAGCAACTCTTTCCTCAATTTCAGCTGCAAAAACTGGAAGTGGGGTCCCCCTCATGGAATTCTCTTCTAGAATGGGAGAAAATTCAACTCTACAAATTCTGTGCACTCCATGATGGAGAGAGGGAGAGTGAGTGGTTTGAGGCGTACAAAAATGCTTTTTTGCGCTATCGGCAAAATCTGATGTAAAAATTGCTTTTTTTCCAATTCGTTTTTTGATATATTCCTCGGCATGTCTGAGTTGAATAAAGTATACGACCCCTCTAGTGTCGAGAATAAGTGGGCTGAAGCCTGGGAAAAGAAAAAGCTTTTTGTAGCCGACTGTCAATCGAGCAAGCCTGGCTTTAGCGTCATTATGCCTCCACCAAACGTTACCGGCGTCCTGCATGCGGGTCATGGGCTTGTGATGACACTCCAAGATATCGTCTGTCGGAAGATGCGCATGAGCGGCTCTGAGGTGCTGTGGCAGCCTGGGACAGACCACGCTGGAATTGCGACTCAGACTGTAGTTGAGAGCCACCTGCGAAAGACGACAGGTAAGCGCCGGACCGACTTTGAGCGAAAAGAGTTTATCGAACACGTTTGGGATTGGAAGGAGAAGAGCCAAGGGCGCATTCTCGAACAAATGCAAAAGCTTGGAGTGAGCGCTGATTGGTCCCGGTTGCGCTTTACTATGGACGAAGGCTCGACAAAAGCGGTCATGCACACCTTCAAAAAGATGTTTGATGAGAAGCTCATCTATCGGGGGGACTACCTGGTTAACTGGGACACGGTGACCCGCACGGCTCTTGCGGATGATGAGGTAGAACACGAAGAAGCAGACACCTTCCTTTGGTACTTTACCTACCCAGTTGATAATACCAAAGAAACGATCACCATTGCCACCACTCGACCCGAAACCATGTTCGGAGATGTGGCAGTAGCAGTGAATCCAAAAGACACCCGCTACACCCCGCTTATTGGACAATATGTGAAGCACCCAATGACAGAGCGGCTCATTCCCATCATTGTTGATGACTTTGTTAAGCCTGAGTTTGGTACAGGCGCTGTCAAGATTACTCCTGCCCACGACTTCAACGACTACGAGATGGGCCGCCGCCATGACCTTATGATGATCAATATGATGAATGAGGATGGGACCATCAATGAGAATGGGGGAGAATTTGCCGGATTGACCATGGCTGAGGGGCGAGAAAAGGTGGTTGCCAGAATGCGCGAAAAGGGCTTTTTGGAAAAAATTAAGCCCCACACCCATCGCCGAGGAATCTCCTATCGATCCAAAGCTGTGATCGAGCCTAAGCTCTCACTCCAATGGTTCATCGATATGAAGCCCTTCAAAGAGAAGATGCGATTGGCTGTTGAATCTGGCCGGGTTGAGGTGATTCCGAAAAAATGGGAAAAGACCTACTACCACTGGATTGACAACCTGAAAGATTGGTGCATTTCAAGGCAACTTTGGTGGGGGCATCGGATCCCCGTCTGGTACTCGAAAAAAGATCCAACGAAGATGTTTTGCTGCATTGATGGGAATTTTCCCGAAGAGATGGTGGCAAATATGGATGAATATGTCCAAGACGAAGATGTCCTCGACACCTGGTTCTCTTCTGCTCTCTGGCCCTTTAGCTCAATGGGGTGGCCCGATGAGGAGGAATGCCTGGATAAGTTTTATCCCACCTCATTGCTCATTACAGGGTATGATATCCTCTTCTTCTGGATTGCCCGGATGATTATGATGGGCGATTATATTATGGGTGATGTCCCCTTCAAAAAGACCTTTATCAATGGGCTCATCTTTGGTAAGTCGTATTGGCGGGTTGGAGCGGAAGGGCATATCTCTTATCTTTCAGCAGACGAGAGGCTCAAGTATGAGCTAGGCGAAAAGCTGCCAAAAGATGTCCATGCCAAGTGGGAGAAGATGTCCAAATCAAAGGGAAATATCATTGATCCCATTGAAATGATCGACCAATATGGTGCGGATGCAACCCGTCTTGCCCTGGCATCAAGTATTAGTGACTCGTCGCAAATTGACCTCGACCGGAAAAAATTTGAAGAATTCCGTAATTTCTCTAACAAAATGTGGAATGCCACACGATTTATTCTCATGAATTTGGACGGCCTTACAGGCGAGATCTTTGCTGAAGGGATTGCTCACGACCGACTCACCCTTGCCGACCGATGGATTCTCTCTCGACTCGAAACAACTGTACAAAATTGTGGGATGGGCCTCGATCAGTACGAATTTGCTACGAGTGCAAAAGAGATTTACCGCTTCTACTGGGATGATTTCTGCAGCAACTATATTGAGATGTCTAAGCCCTACCTATTTGGGAAGGTGGGTGATGAAACCCAAGCCCAAGACAAAAAGCGTCTTCTAGTCATTGTATTGCTGACGACGATTCGACTCCTCCATCCAATCACCCCCTACATTACTGAAGAGCTCTTCTCTCACCTGAAAGAGGCAATTCCTGGACTTGTCGATGCTCAGTCAGATGAACCGTATGCAAAATCCGCTCTTGAGGCGCTTAGAGCCGTCGCATGCGCGGTCGCACCCTATCCAGTAGTGGTGAATGCCGATACGATTGACCCAAGTGTTGAATCAAAGTTCCAACAAGTGGAAGAAGTCATCTTTGGCCTGCGCCAGATCCGTGCAGATCAATCGATCGCTCCCTCCACGATGATTGATGTGGCCATTTCTGGACCAGATATTGGAGATGAAGCAAGGGCAATGATCCAATCTCTAGTCCGTATCAATACTATTACCCTCCTTGGAGCCGATGAACCGGCACCAGCGCCGGCATCTAAAGCGGTATTGAAAGAGCACACCCTTTATGTCCCATTAGCCCCTGAAAAGGCCGAAGAGGAGAAAAAGCGCCTAACTGTGGAGCTCGAAAAGTCGAGTAAGCACCTCGCTTCTTTCAAAAATAAACTTGCCAATTCTAGCTTTATTGAGAAAGCACCAAAACAGCTTGTTTCAGATACCCATAATAAGGTCAGTGAACTCGAGGAAAAAATTGCAGCTCTCCAAGAAGGGCTAAGGGCCTTGTCCTAAAATTATTTTTATCACACTCCCCTTTGTCTATTGAATCCTTTTCCCTGTCTATGGTTTTGAAATATGCATTCACTTATTCAGATTTATATGATATAATAGTTGACCAAACAAATATATTTATGTGTTGATATGGGTGCAATTTTTTCTGGGGACTTGACCAAAGTAGCCCGACAGCTATTGACGACGAGAATATATAATGAAGCCCATCCCAGCGAGCCTCAGTTTCTCAATCACGCCTTAGAAGCTGCTCATCCTCCTCAAGTCAAGGCGGAGTGGGACGAGGTCGCCCTACGAATTATCCTGCATGGCACCTCCCCTACTGAGAAAATATTACAAATTTGCGAAAGAGCAATCATTGCATGTGCAAAAGCATGCGATACCCCGCCCCTGCGAGTGGCTCTTATTCACGATCTATTTGAATATCGGATTTCGACTTTAAAAACGGCAAGCGGTGTGGATTCAGTTGTAAAGGTACTTTTCCATTCTATGCAGTTTTTTGTGGTGGGCTATATTGATTTAGCTGCAATTGATCTTAAAACCACCGGAGTGTTATCTCTCCGCGATTGGAAGGAGTTTAGCCCCCCATCAGCCAGACGCATTAGCCCTCCAAATGCAAAAAAGGAGGTGTTTGTCCTCGACTGGCTATTTGATTCAAATGGGGAATTTTCTGCTAGAGCCTACCAGTTGATGGCTCAAAATATGGACTACTCAGATGATCAGAAGCTTTCTTCAGTAAGTCCAAACCTTGATATTCCAGGTGTCATAAGAGCTCTTACTGATCCAGATAATGCTGTCAGACAGTCTGCGCTTTACTTGCTTTGGGGCCATATTAATACATTCAAAGATGGTCAGTTGGGTCGAGCCAACCGTCTTGTGGAGGCTGATATTGAAACACTCGATGAGATGATCACGACCGCAAGTCACTCAAAAATGACTTTCCATGCAGAATACCCGAGATACCAGCGAATCAAAAAGGTGCAGGCTCGCCTTCATGAGGAGGCCATGGAGCGTCTAAGAGCATTTGAAAAGCAATACCCCGAGGATGTATTAGGTGTTGAAAAAGAAGACGTTCTAGAGCTTTTAGACAAGCAAAAAACAATTTATCGTGCGATGAGGGACACCGTTGAGGCCTATCGTCAATTCTATCAACGATATCATGAGCTATCTGCCCTCTTTCCCGAGCTTGAAGAGCCATTTGAAAACCACCCTCTCGATGCTGAAGTCGCAAGACGGATAGAACGCAAAATGTTCCCGCATCCTGATGAAATGGTGGACCATAACAAATTTCTCCCCTATTTTGCTCATATATCTGCTTCTCATTCCCTCGAAGGAATATACACAGGGGCATTTAAAAAAGAAGTGCGCCTCTTACAGGAAAAGCTAGATGAGGAAAAAAGGCAAAAAAAAGAGAATCGGCGAGCAAAATCAAAATCCCCTCCAAGCTTCTCAAAACTGCAGAAAAGCCCTCCCAAATCATCCCCCCCTTCACCTTCCTACTTAGAAGTGGCAAGGAGCACACCTTCACCCCAGCTAGAAGCCTCACCTAAAAGTGAGGATCTAATCAAGCAACTCCATAGATGTCGCCAAGTTCCTGAAATTCACTACACCACACGGGTTCACGAGTGGTTTGACGACCCACAAATCCCCCTTCAAACACGTTCTGAATATGCCCATATTTCCGACCCACATAAAATGCATGAAATCACTTTTTTTCACGCCTTTCCAAAGGAAGTGGACCAATTCCTTCCAACCCTCTACTGCGCAGAGGGGCGCTGGCAAGGGAGGCAAGGTGAGTGCCGCATGTTTTGTCTTCCTGCAAAAGTGTCCTATCGTGGGACCTCGTATCAAGGATCATTTGTCTATACACTAGATGGAGATAAGTGTTATCATCGGTGCTTTCAAAAACAAACTAAAGACCAACTGGTTGATCGGCTAATGCAGGGAAACATTTGGTATGGGATTGACTTCCCCACACTTGAAGCGGCCAATCGCTCCCCCTCTCCTCCCGATAGGGAAAAGCAAGAGGTTTGTGGAGAGACAAGTGCATGTGAAATTACCAAAACAGCCGAGGGAATGTTTATTTTGACTGGCTCTGATTTTGAGATCACTCTTTTCCACTCCCCCTCATTCGCCCACACACAAAAAAGGAGAGCATAAGTATGGGACTGATTGAATTTTCCCGAATGCTTGCTAAAACTCCAGTAGAGCAAGTGGTCGCCCTCAATTCATCAATTAGCCCCCGATCTAATCTCTGGGAACGATTCCGCGTTGTTGATGACAAGACGCAAGGAATTACACCTATACTTTTGTTTGATCAACTCATGTGTTCATCAACGAGCCAAAGCGATAGAAAAGTGATTTCCCTTTCTGCAAGAAAGTACTTCCAAGCCCATCCGGTCGATGGCCAATCGCATATACCCGACCTCTTTCCTACAGGCCCCTGTCCAAGACCCTGCGTCGAAGAGCTCAGTCCAACACTTGCAAACCTTCAATTCGCCTGCCATCTCATCCTGACCGATTGTGTAGGCTTTATCAAGCTCCAAAATTGGAAAAATGCTTTCATACGCAATACAAAGTATCTCGAAGTGATCTATGAACGGCTCAATGTCGTTCGAGACCCAGCAGTCCCTGGATGCGGGCAATTGGAACTTCTCAACTCCACAGAAGAGGGGTTGGCATTTCTCCTCAGATATTCATATAGAAAAGAAAGCCGCAATCAGGACACAATCATTGGACTACCCAGCCATGACCCAGATCAATTTATCCCCTATTTTAACCATCCAAATGAAGAGGTGAGACATAACTCAAGGGTCTTTTTTGTTAAAGCTCATGCTAAGAAAAATACTCGCGATCTAAATGATCTATCGCTCATCCTTAAAGAATACCTTGTCAAGTGCTCAGATGTTCCCTGCTTTCTTGAACTAGGACATAGCTACACCCCTACTTTCCTAGTCGTGCCATCTAGAATTGCCAAGCTAATCGAAGAGTTGGGTTCAGGTGAACAAAACCTTTCAACAAAACAGCTAAAAGAGGTTTGTAACCGGCTTGCTCCAGAGCTCGACCCTGAACAGCAGCTCCACCACTACGACCTACAACTCGATCGGTACCAGCAGTGTTTTGAACAAATGACCCATATCATCCAAAATACACCACCTAACAGGAAAAGACTAGCGCTCCAAGGACGGGCCATTTACAGAGAATTTCCAACTGCCACATGTCTTGGATCAGAACGACCCACCCTCCCTTCTCATGATGAGTTGTGTGAGAGTTTGCTCAAGCAGACCATTAAATTCTCAGAACAACCCCTTCGCTTTCCTCCCGAAAACAAACTTCCTGAAATGCTGGTTGAAGTCCCCTTGCCCCCGGCTCCTGAAAGCCCCCTATTGCGCCACCTAAAAGGGCTAGAAGATCCAAACCAATTCCCCTTCCCCCTAGCCCATCACGTCTATCGTTGGTTTGAGAATCCCGATGCAGTGCTCAACTCAGATGAATATGCCGCAACAGCACCCAAATATCACCCCTGGGTGATTGCCCAACACACCTTTAACCCTCTAGTAGCCCATCTGATTAATACTCCCTATGCGTATAAACGGGCCTGGAAATCTCCAACAACTGGCCAAGTCAACACCCTATATTGCATTCCCGGAATCATCGAAATGGATGGTGTATCCAATCGAGGCTGCTTTGAGATCTGCCTCGATCAAAAGACTGGAGAGTGTTACCACTACTGCTTTTCCAAACGGACTAAAGATGAGTTTTTCCGAGATTTCTGTGAACAAAAGCTTTGGGATCATATCGATTTTCCAGCCATTGAGCGCGCCCGCGAGGTTGAGGAAAAACCCATTCCCGTCCCCCTTTCAAAACTCGATAAGGGACAAGTTGAAATTGGACCGATGGAGATGATTATTATTACTTCAGGCAACATCAAGCTGAAAGTGTTTAGAGTAAATAGCTCCCCCGACTCAAGCTCTCCACCCCGCTCGCCTCAACTTTCTAGCCCTAACCAATCAAGCCCCTCTTATGCCGACAAGGTCGCTGGCAGAAAATCCCCTTTAAGCTAAACAACCTCTAGAAACAAATCATCCCTTCGTGTATAGTACTACTTTTTTGAACGCATTCAACCTTTGATGATTTACAAGACCCCTCCCACCCCTCTTGACCTTGTCAATCGAGCCATTCGCTCGACTGAACATCCCCCTCTCAAGTTTCTTTCGCGCACATTTAGTCTGGTGAAAAATAGCCAGGAGAAAGCCTCCTTTCTAGACTTAGCCTTTTGGGTGGGAAGTAGCAAAGAAGTTGAAAAACTCTCTTGTGAAAATCAACAAAAGCTCCAAGATCGCCTTGTCACCTACTGTCAACTCGACCACGGGGGAATCTTTGAAGTCCAAGCTCTCCGCTATCTTTTAAAGCAAATGTTTGGAGTCAAACAGACAGAAAGGCTATCCACACTTTTTATCTCACTCCAACACATCCTCGTCTTGATGGCTATTGAGCGAATCGTCTTTGCCCATTTCCGCCTTGAGGCCAATAGCTATAAGAAACTAACCCATGTTGTCCTCTTCTCAGCTCCCGAAATGCAAAGACGACTTGCCTGCTATCTCACGCCTCAAGAAGAAGAGACCGACTCACCATCCCAACTTCCCATTGGCACCATCACATCCTACCAAGCAGCACAACTTGTCTGTAGATTCTTTCAAATCTTCCGAAATCATCCATCAAGCGCCCCACTCGATCTAGCCACCATAGAAGCAAATAAACGCGAGCTGGAAGAAATCAAAGGCTATTCACAAGACAAAGATGTAATAGAGATTGTCGAATTCCTCCTCTTTCTCATCAATCGAAAGCAAGCCCTATTTGAATATGAACATCTCCGCACCCTCATTCTAGAGCTATCGGAGGCTGCCAAAGCTCACCTTGAAACCCTTCCCAACAAAAAAGAGGTCTCTCTTGGCGCTCCCTTTCTCGAAACCGCCCTCTCACTTGTCGACGTTTTTGTCCCTAAAGAGCCCATCGAAGAAAAGCCTGCCAGCCTTTCTGCAACCATTTACCAAATCAAACAAGAGTTTACCGCTGCCCAAATTACCTCTCTTGCCTCTCAGCAGCGCCACTATGCACACTGTTGGGAATTTTTTGCCACCTACCAAGCAAAAATCCGCAAACAAAACATCGTCCACCTTCCCCAAGCTTTTGCAAATCACCTCCTAATTGATGCACCCCTACCCTCGCCCCATGCACTCGAAGCAATCGAACTTTCCCAAGTAAGCGCCTTTCAAGCAAGCCGCCTCTCAAGAAGGCCCCTCCGCCCAAACCACCTCCTAAAAACCCTCAACCCCCACCCAATCTCATACGCACCCACAGTCGAAATAGAGCGCCCCTTCTCCCCCCTCATCGACCGGCTCGTCTACACCCCCTACGCCTTGAGCAAAAAGCTTCCCTCCCACACCCTCTTTGCCCTCTTCGGCACCTTCACAAATGAGCAAACCACCTACTCAGGCGTATTCCACCTTGCCACCCACACCGAAACAGAAACCATCATCTATCGCCACTTCATCCCACTCGACCTCACTGAGCTATGCAACCGCTGCATCTTCACCTCACCCTGGACAGGTCTCCCAACACGCACCCTCAACCCAAATCCTCCCCAAAATCCCCAAGTCCATCATCCCCAGTCTCCCCCGCCTTACAGAATCGGGCGGGACCTTGCCATCCGCTTCTTAGACCAATCCACCTTCTATACCCTATTCTTTCTCCAAGAGCCCACCTAACCCCCTAAGCACAAAATAGAAAAAAAAGAGCTTGCACAAGTCTGATAATTCAGGCTTAAAGATATCAGAAACCCATGCGAGTGCATGCGATTTTGGGAAATAATAGGAGCCTAATATGTTTAATGAATCAGTGATTTACGAAGTCAACCTAGAAGCTAAACCTGCATGCATCAATGAATTGAAAAAGATCCTCACCGAGCTAGCCGACCATTATCGCAAAGAAAAGGGATGCATCACCTGTGAGGTGATCCAGTCAGAAAAGTCTCCCCAATCGTTCCAAATCGTCGAAGTGTGGAAAACAGAAGCAGATCACACCAATCACATCTCCACCACCTGGTTTAAAGATACCGTCGCCAAATGCCAACCCCACCTAGAAGCAGAAATTGATGCCACCTCGTGGCGAAAAGTGGCTTAAAACCTCACTCGATATGAGACTCCGCAGCAATCGTCCCCTCACGCACTAACATCACTTCGAAAAGACGTGTCTCTTTGGCTACAATGCCCCCCAAGAAGAGCAAACCAATCAGATTGGGAAAAGCCATCAATCCATTCATGATATTGGCAATCCCCCACACCACATTCAAATCCAAAACAGCCCCTGGAAAGACCATCAATGTATATATCACCCGATAGATCCACACAGACCGAACGCCAAACAGATACTCCATCATTTTCTCGCCATAGTAGGCCCAACCCAAAATAGTCGAATAGGCAAAAGGAATAAGAGCAATGGTCACCATAAGTCCGCCATGGGGAATCACAGCATCGAAAGCAGCCAAAGCCAAAGCAGACCCATTGAGCACCACTCCATTGGCATCCACCTTACCCAACACTCCCGTAGTCGCAATCGCAAGACCAGTCAGTGTACATACAATCCCCGTCGTAATAAAGACACTCGACATCGATACCAATGCCTGCCGCCCGGGCGCATCCGTCTTTGCCGCTGCCGCCGCAATTGGCGATGAACCAAGCCCCGCCTCACTCGAAAAGACCCCCCTTGAAATCCCATACTGAATCGCCACCACAACAGTCGACCCTAAAAAGCCCCCCGTCGCCGCCTGGCCAGTAAATGCACTCTTAAAAATCAGCGCAAATGCGGCTGGAACTTGCTCGATCTGAATACACAAAATCACAATGGTGGCCACAATATAAAAGACAGCCATAGCAGGGACAAGCACTGAAGCCACCCGGCTAATGCTCTTAATTCCCCCCAGCAAAGCGCATCCCGTAAAGACCGTCAGCACAATCCCAATGTAAAATGGATCAATGGCAAATATCGAGTAAAAGGCAGCAGAAACAGAGTTGGCCTGCACCATATTTCCCGTTCCCAAAGCGGTCAGCGCGCCAAGAAATGCAAATGGAACAGCCAGATACTTTGCCTTCAGCCCTTTTTCCAAATAGTACATTGGGCCACCACACATTTGCTGATTCTCATCCAATTCTCGATACTTAATCGCTAAAATCGCCTCAGCAAACTTCGTCGCCATCCCGAGCAATCCCGCAATCCACATCCAAAAGAGAGCTCCCACCCCTCCAGTTGCAATGGCCGTTGCCACCCCCGTAATGCTTCCAATCCCAATCGTCGCTGCAAGCGAGGTCATCAACGCTTGAAAGTGGCTAATGTCCCCTTGAGCTGAGTCATCGTGTCGAGTAAAGGCGAGCTTGAGCGAATACCACAAAAGCCGAATCTGCAACCCTCGCAGACGAATTGTCAGATACAATCCAACAATCAAAAGAAGGATCAATAGTGGTGGGCCCCACACCCAGTCATTAATGGCTCGCAATAGATCAAGAGTATTCATTATTCATCTCAGGTGAGTAAATGAAGGGCTTATTCTACCCTGATCGTCCATTTTCTGGAAGTAAAAATTTCTTACCACATCGCCCACTTCCATCCCCTCTATTTCCACCAACCGATGAAGCTGTTTCAAATCTTCATTTGTCACCACATTTTCAAGCGAAGCCATCAACTCCCCTTTCTGTCGATACAAAATAAATCCTCCATAAGAGGGAAGCACCTTTGCATCATCTATCAATGGAACTAAATCCAACGCATCTGCCTTGGAGCTCGTCTCCGACCCAATTACCACATCAATCATCCCCTTTCCCAGCGCGAGGAAACCAATATCCTGATCAATTAGGTCCGGCTTGAACCGACAACTAATCCCATACCCCTCCTTCCACCGTTGATACTCCGATCGAGAGACATATTCGGGATAAAACCCCACATGCACCCTCTCCGCTTCAATCAGTGCTGCTAGTTCTGAAAGCTTTGTGATTCCAAGTGCTTTTGCTCGGGTTCTTTTCATGAAAAAGCAATATCCACAATCCACCCCTAACATGGGACTTACCCCAAGCCCATACCGCTTTTTAAACTCCTCTTGCGCCAGCTTATGTCCCCCCTTCGCACCTGCTGGCGCTGTTTCATGCAGCAGACACTCAAGAGCTGTCCCTGTAAATTCGGGATAGAGGTCAATATCTCCATTCTTTAGCGCTTCAAAGGCAAAAAAACCATCCAACCCAAACTTTCTCTCCACCACAAGCCCCTCCGTTTGGGAAAGATGAATGGCAATCAGCTCAGCAAGCAACTGAGATTCAAGATCCCCTTTTGCCCCCACAACAATCCGCTCGTCGCGATGAGCGCATACATCCCAGCGCGCATACAAAAAAATGAGAAAGGCGATGAGCAAGCAATAGCCCATCCATCGCTGCCGTTTGATAAACTGAAAGCTTTGCATACTAAAGGAGACTCCCACATATTTCCAAAAAATACTATCGAAAAATTTTTCCCTATGAGAATATAAGGCAGTTTAAATTACTCAAGAGAATAGATCTTTCATCGAGGACCATTGAAGTTTCATTCATTTCCACCCCCTAACTTTTACCGCCAACAATATCCCCTTCCACCCTCCATCACCTCTCAAATCGCGCGCCAACGCAGAGAAATTGCCGAACTTATCAATCGCAAAGACCCAAGACTCCTCCTCATCCTCGGCCCATGCTCAATCCACCATGCTGAAAGTGCAATAGAGTATGCACACGCAATTAAAGCGCTCCAAGAAGAAGTGAAGGAGACCCTCTATATCATTATGAGAGCCTACATCGAAAAACCCAGAACAACTGTTGGGTGGAAGGGGTATCTCTATGACCCGCTTGTCACCGGCTCAGAAGACCTCAATGCTGGAATTGCCCACTCGAGAAAACTCCTTTGTGCGATTCAAGAGTTGAATGTTCCGATTGGGTGCGAGTTTGTCGACCCAAACCACGCCCTTTATTTTGAAGATTTAGTGAGCTGGGGGTGTATCGGCGCCCGCACTGCCACTTCCCAGACCCATCGTCAAATCGCATCCTTTCTCAACATGCCCATTGGAATCAAAAACTCGATCGATGGAAATATCAAACTCCCCATCGAGGCGATGGTTGCAACCGCCTCTCCCCACCACTTTCTCATGCCTGGACTTGACGGCCATACAGCCCTTTGCCAATCAGATGGCAACCCCCTCACCCATTTGATTCTTCGGGGATCAAACCGATCAACCAATTACGATATCGAATCAATCTCTCATGCGATCAATATCCAAAAGCAATATGGCATCCATACTCCAGTGATGATTGACTGTGGACATGGAAACAGTCGCAAAGACCCTTATCTGCAAGTGGAAGTCTTCAAGGAGATGATCGAAACCATCTCTGACTTCCCAGAAAGTATCTTGGGACTGATGATGGAAAGCTTCATTGAGCCGGGAAAACAATCGATTGGACACAACCAAACAGCTCTATCGCCTACTAAGTCGATTACCGATCCCTGTGTGGGGCTAGAAGAGACACAACAACTCACTCGTCAGCTTGCAAAAGCCCTTTCCAGAAGCAAAGCCTACCTGTCTTAGTGAAACATCTCAGGAACCACCTCTTCAGGATGAGACCAGTTTTCCTCATATGCCTTCTTCAGTTCATCAAAGCAGGCATTTTTATTGGTGGGCATCCGGTCGATCCACATCATATGGACATACTCCTTCACAACCTCCCCCTTTCCATCGACAATCTCAGCTTTGTAGGTCATAATCCCCTGCGTTCGCTTAAATTCCTCACCAATCAGATGGTAGGTGACAAAGTCGACGGGGTGTTTAACCGAATAGGTAAACTCGGCGCTTTCTAGGTTCTTGTAAATCACCTTAAGCACAATATGTAGATCTTCTTTGTGATAGTGATGGGGCAGTCTCCATTCAACAACCAAATCTTGTCCACGCGGGGGATCAACTGAGGCGCGATCGGGCGTTCGGGCAAATGTGCTGGCAAGAGAGGAGCGGTCGATGCGAATGTTTTTCACATTGACATAGTACGTCCCGCAACTAGACAGAGAGATTAAGATTACCAACACGATTAGAATGCGCATAGACAACAGAATACCAAAGACAAAAGATTTTTCCCATTGAAAATAAGTCTATGTTCAAAAAACACCAAAATCTCTACACTCTTTTCAAAACCCCAAAAGAGAAAAGGTCCTTAATGAAAGGTGAATCGGTTTCGGCAATCATATACAACTCCTCCCTCGATCAAATTCTCCTTGCCAAAAGGCGTGATGTGCCCGTCTGGACCCTTATTGGAGGTGGAATCGAAGAGGGTGAGACTCCGCAAGAGGCAATCCTCCGCGAGATCCAAGAAGAGACTGGAGACCCAACCATCCTCTCCCGCTGTCAGTTAGTGAGGAAGGCTGCCCTTTATAAGCCCTCCATTTCTTTGACTCGGACCACCCATTTCTACCAATGTATTGTCGATTCTATCCCTTCACGCTCCTCTGAAGAGTGTCTCGAGCTTCAATTTTTTCCTATTACAAACCTCCCCAAGGAAATTCCCCATTTCTACCTCGACTGGATCAATGATTGTGAAAAGGGGTACCTCTTCACCCTTGAAAAATACCAAGATCAGATCTCCTACTGGAGTGTAATCTCCCATCTTTTCAAACATCCAATCTATACCCTACGCTTTTTTTTAGGACGGTTGGGAGTTCCTATCAACTCTAATTAATAATATGTAAGCCATTTTATTTTAATGATATAATGATAATTTTAATAGAGTTAACAATATAGCATTTGGTGTATAATATATGGACCCAAAATAAATAGAGGTGCATATATGAGTTCTATCGCCTGTGCTTTTCCCGATGTCGCTCCATATACTAATTCCTTGACTCCGGCCCAACTTCGCCCAGCAATTGAGCCTTCCTTTGATGGGATTGGTGAAGCAAATCCCCTTGAAAGAGTTGTCATCAAAATCCTCAACCTATTTGGATTTCCTGAGCGGCCAAACCTGATTATGGCTGAGTATAATTCTCTCCGCATCCTTTATCACCTCGGCGCAAATGGTGGATTTTCAGCGGATGAAAAAGAGGCGATTATCAATCAGTTCCGCGACTATAGCCTCGGTCACCTCCCAGAATTTAAAGGAGCCCTTGCCATTGCTCTAAGCAATGATCTTGAAAATGTTCAAAAACTCGACCAAATCAAATCAATCACGACTCAATACTACACAGACCACAAAACCTTGATCCATTTTGCATCAAACCCTCTGATGTTTATTTTGTGTTACCTGACTCAGTCTCTTGTAGAGTTTCACGAGTTTGGATATTCCTACTTAGAGCTTGCAAGAGGAGCATCAAGCCCAGCTGAAAAAGGAGAGTTAATTGAAAAAGCCCTCCTTGTCGGTCCCCAAGAAGATGAAGAGTTCATCATGCAAGCAGCCACTGTTATTGCTACCATCAGCTCTGAATCTGTACTTTGTGATACTCTCTTGATGGTTTTAGAAGAAGGAGCACGGTTTGCATTGGAAGATGAGGAGTTTGTCCTTGCCCACTCACTCTACTCTGCACTTGAAAAGACGAAACCGATGATCGCTTCTTTTGGGCTATCTCCACTTGAGATCAAGCAGCATATCGCTTTTTGCGCCTTCCAGTTAGAAGATTTGTCAGGAGTGCTTGAAGGTCAAGCTTCCTTGGCCACCTTGGAAGAATTGGATAAGTCAAAGCTCCACTTTTTACTTGGAAAAGCCTACCTTGCCCAAAACCAGCCCGAAAGAGCTCTTCTCTACTTAGAAGACGCATATGAAAGGGCTCCATCTGATGCGATTGCAACCTGTCTCATTCAAGGTCTTTTACAATCCAATCAAATTGGTGCGAATTCCCGCGCCATTGCATTGCTAGTGGAACACCCCCTCTGCTCCTACCTTCCTCACCAAAGACAAGTGGAGAGGGCGATTTTAATTCTAGATGAGGCTGATGAGAAAAACGCAATGATTCGCAATCTCATTGAAAAGAGAATGCAAATCAATTGTCATGATGATCTCCCAGCCCTATTACATCTTGCGATTACCCTCAACCCAGAAGATGTCGACCTTCTTACCAACTCAGCCCTTTACCACATTGCCTACAATACGAGTTGCCCCCATCTTCATGACTATATCGAAAGGCTGCACCGACTAGCAAATACGAATGCTGAAGCTGCTTATGCCTACTACCGGCTCACTGAAATTGTTTCAGAAAAAGAGCTTTTACCCATTCAAGTACTATTCCCCATGCACTTTGAGACGTGGGAAAACTTGGAAGATTTCAGAGAAGAATTTGAACAAAAAGGAATCTACCAAAAGTTAAAGGAAAGGACATAGAAATTCTTTCAATTTGCTTAGTTAAAGTGATTTAGGATATAATGGTACATCCAAAAAATTAAAGGAACCATCAAATGGCAATTGTCACATGTAGACCCGACTGGGATCCGATGAACATTCGGACACAAGGTGAAGCGACAAAAATGCTCGGCGTTCTTCTCGATTATCAACCAGGAAAGGTGTTGGGGACATCACCGAAAGGGTTATACTACCTAAATGTGATTGAGCAACTTTTGAATTGGGTGCTGGTCACCTTCTTGGATTTTGGAGATGCCACCGCTCCATTTAATGTTGAGTATGACACAATGCGAGCGCTCTACTCAGCGACCTATAAAGGTTTTTTGAATGGCCCTCAAATGGACCAAATGTTAACAGATGTACGCAATCACCTCGATACAAATAGCGCTGAACATTCTTCATTCCCAGTCATTCGGGACTTTATCAATCGACTCACTGCCCAGGAACCCTTTGAGCCAGTGACCCACGCACGGAATTATTTGATTCAATATGTGGAAGATAAAAGTGATGAGTTACCCGATGAAAAATGTCTTTTGAAGTGTGGAGATCGCGTTGTGGTCTATCAAGCGCCACACGGCGTCTCTGAATCGAGTTTCGGAATTGCACATGTACTTGCAGCATCTGAAGTTGTAGAGATCTCCCTGCAAGTGGAATATATTACCTATGCCTTAGAGCAAAACAGCAGAGCTTTTATTGACGATCCCGAAAAAATCTATCCTGTATTTCTTCGGTGCCCAGCAATTGTTGAAAACCTTCCCGATCATCTCAAATCAAACGTCAAACTCATCCTTACACGCGCTCTTAACCTTGAACAGTCTCGTATTAAAAGCCATTTAGTTGGCTCCGAGCGAATGATTGAGCATGCGGAGAAAATAGAGACAATCTGCCGGCTCCTAAATGGGTTGAAAGGGGTTAGATGCGCCAATCAAAAAAATGAGCAAACTCTCAAACATCTAATCTTTGAATGTCAGCTTTACCAACTTAATCTTCACGAGACCTTCGCCCACCTCGCATCAATCGAGGATCGAGGAGAACTCGAGTTTTATATGCGCATCTTCTACTCTCATTGCGCCATGAACGGAGATTTATTCTTTAGAGGGGTATTAGACTTTGAAGATGACCTGAAAGAACTCCTGGAAAAAGTGCCGGTCGAAGGAGCCCATAACATGCTCCTACTCCTAAATAGTCTAGACCGGCAACTGGACTTAAATGGTCTACGGGATGTGGAGATGGCTCAAACACTTCTGCTTGAAGGGCAAGGTGAAGTTGGACTCTTAAAAGTAGCGCTCATTGAGGCTGCCAACCTCGATCCTACAATTTCCGCTCGAGGGCGCAAAAAGCTACAAATCCTTTTCCAACCCAATGGTATTAACATTTTACAAGCATACGAACAACTCATGTTAATGGCCAAAGAAATCCCAAATCGACCCAAACCTACTCAAGAGCTGGTTGCAGAAGCACGTGCTATTTTCTCCGCGCCAAACAAGTTGGTCCATTCCCTCAGGCTCCAGCAGCTCCACTATAAAATGTATCAAAGGCCAGTTGTGTCAAAGGCGGACCTAGAAGCTTTTGAAAACCAATTAAAACTATTATTGCTTGGACCGATTGACGAGTCGTTTGTCGAGTTTTGTCAGACAGCTCTTCTCGATGAGTTCTTGCCTCTTTTTTGCGCGGCTCCAATGGATCTTGCACGTGTATCAAAAGATATGCTCGAGCGCTATGAGCGGGACTTCATTATTGCTCCAGAGGTTCAAGCGCTATTCCAGCAATGCCTACCTCGGTTTAGGCCCTATTCAATCATGGAAAAGCCTGGATCGCCAGACCCAATTCAATTTAACCCATATGGCATACCACTTGCCGTATACGGAGGAGAAGTATGAGTACAATTAGTCAAAGACCAGACCATACGCCGTTTTCAAAACAGCTCAACGCTGAAATGGTACGGGAGAATATCACCTTCTTGTATGAGGCCGAAGGAACAACAGTTGCAACAGGTGCAAACGGGTTCTATCGCCCCTCATATCTTGATCGTATGATTAACTCTGTCCTCGTCTTCTTAGGATTTCGAGATTCAACTAATGAGGCCCTCGTCACCTACGATGCGCTTCGTATGGTCTACAATGGAGTCACAAGTAGCGCCATCAAATGTGGAAGAGGACACCGCGCCTATTATGGCGAGACAATTGCCCCTCAAGACCTCAAGCCTCTACGGGACAAAATCAATCCCCAAAGAGACCATTATATGGTTAGAATTTCAAGCGCAAGTATTGAAGAGACTCTCAATACACTTGCAGGTGCAGAAGAGGGAGAAAGCGTAGAAATTGGGGAAGATGGGTTGTTTATTCAGTCGTTCCTCGATCAAATCATCCAAGCGCTCCTCTCTTTTGTCAGAAAAAAGGATACAGCTGGAGTCAATGAAGTCACTTACCAAGTGATGCGCGAACTCTATTCTGGATATCAGGAAGGGCTATTCACAGAAAACTACCAAGCAGGTAAGGTGCTACACGCCGATGTCAACCGCCTTTTTGGCTTTATTGACAAAAACACTACTCTCAATCTCAACCGCGCCCTCGTTGGTCAGATGATTCAAATCATTCAAGATGGAGCGCAAACCGATGAACAAAAAGTGCAAGCTATGCAACAGATACTCGCTCGGCAAGAACGGTTTGTAGCAAGGCCTCTAATTGAACATCCAAAAAACCTCGATTGTGAAGCTCTAGTCGAGATGATCGATATCTTAGACACCGATGAGGAAGAGGGTGTAATCCTTGCGAATATGCAAAACTATCTCATGGGCTATATCGACAATCATCCAGAAACATTTGATCGTAACGGTGCTGGAATAGAGTATAGAGACCGCGACGACTTTGGGTGTTCACCTCTAGAGCTAATTGAACCAGGGCAAACCAGGCACCACCGAGCAGGTTTGATCGAGCAAGCACTCTTCGGTAACCTAGCCTACTACCAAGCACATCCCCAGCTCGTGCAACACATTCTCATTGAGAATATCGAATGTATTTCTGCATTCAAACGGGATGGTGTCAAAGGGGTTGCGGTACAACTTCTACTTGATGCAGAACAAGCGATGGAACGTACTGATCTCGACCAACGAGAGGTCTACCTTAAAGCACTGATTCAAATTAATGATCAAGGGGTGTTTCTCAATGGTACAGAGAAATCCACTTTGATGCTTGAGCTTGTCAACGTCCTCAGTGCTCAAGGCAAGTATGACCAGATCCTGAGATTTATCGAAAAATATCAAGGGATCCGCGCTTTCTCAACTCCTACATATGCCGAAATGATCTTGAGAAATTTAGTGCGTGACCAACAGACTCCACTTACTCCTATCTTTGAAAATGATGCTTTTAAAGCAGCGCTTGCCCAAATGCAAAAGGATCAAAAAGCAAGATGTCAAGGACATATTCGAGACCTCTTGCTATCCCGCCTGAATGCATTGAGCCCACTCAGCAAGCGTGAACAAGCAACATTTCTAGATGAAGTCTTTCAAATCGAAAGCAATTTGTTCGCACTTCAAATGGTGAGTGATGAATGTGATCAAAAGATTCGCATGTGTAGACAAGTAAGGGAGCAAGCTGCAAGGGGCGATGAGCAAGCAAAGATGGAATTTACTATCTTGCTTCAAGAGCGTGGTCTTAACCGCCTTCTTGCCTATCGCGAGCTCATTGCGCACATTGATGGTCTCTATCCGTTGGCAATTGCAGACAATCCCGCTTACAACCCTCGGTCAAATGAGGAAGCAATCCGCCTTGCACGACACCTTAAGTTGAATATCTTCAATGACTACGTCGCACATGCTTGCAAAAAGAACATTCCACAAATACTGGATCTCGACCAAGCTGGAGAGGAATTCAACCGACATACTCATTTCATCCATGCGTTCATGCATCAAGCACACATTGTTGAGATACAAACGCACAATAATACAGGCGTGAAGTAAATCATGAATCTCTAAAAGAGCCTCTAAAAAAGAGGCTCTTTATTTTTACTAGGCATATGCTGGGAAACAAGGACAGATATTCATCACATTGATTTGAGAGTGTCGAGATTGCCCAAGCACTGAGAAAAACTGATCCCTTTCACGCGCAGTATTTAACACCTGTTGGCTAAAAGCAAGTTGTCTATAGATCTCTTCGGTATCATCTGTTTGATTGAGAATTTCAAAAGCTTGATCACTTCCTTCATTCACACGATCTGTCAAGCGTCCCTTAGACTGAAAACAGCTCGCAATATAGACGATTGGCCTTCCACCAATCACTCCCATCCCAATGCGTCTAACATCTAATTGGCGTGAAGAAAAACCATTCCATTTTTGGTCGAGAATCGCAATTTGAGTCTGCCCCTTAAATGGATCAAATAAGAGCCCTTCAACAGCCGCAATCACCATTCCCACAGATACAAAAAAGATGGTCCCAATTTGCCCCAGCATCTGGCCAAGCTCGACTAGCTGCTCTTTGCCAAACCGACCAAAACTAGCCGGAGTGAGCTGTTCAACACTCAAAAAATGATATGCCTCCACACTCACCCGATAAAAATAACACCCCAATTCAAGAATAGTCTTAATCACAGCAAATAAAGGGGCGCCAAAAGTAATTTCAGCACACTTAAGTGCAACTAGTGAGGGGGGCTGGAGAGCAAATAACTCGCCGGTGCGCCCATTGAGATGACAAATGAATCGCTCAGGGTCATCTACATTGAGCCCGACAGGAAGACGCCTCCTGATCCTTCTGTTGCTCATTTGAGATTGATGGTGCTGTCCAATGGTTACATACGAGCCATCACCGTTTCTCTTGTGCATTTCAACCGCATGCCAATCGCCGCTATAGGTTGAATCAATCCGTCCCTGCTCAGCCTCTGAAAACCAGGGAGTCAGAAGAGTAGTAAAAATTCTTCCAGCCATAGTGTTCCCCACATTAAATCGGGTTAAATTTTACCACTAAAACCCGATTAAGAGAAACGAAAATATCAATCCAAATAAGGCCTCGGCCCAAAAATAATATATGAACGCATCAACTCTTTTTTACACACACGATGCGATCGCCCGCGGCCACCTTTCTCTTCATTGACCACGACTGGCGGCTCCAACACCGAGGAGGGCACGACAGGCTCTTCATCCAAATAATCTTGTACGGCCGCCCCTTGCGGGGGGAATGGAATCCGCACCCCTGATCGAGCCGCCTCCTCTACTTTCACTCCCCGTCTCACATTCCGCCTGGCTTCTTCAGCCTCTTTGGCCCGCTTTCTCGACGCCTTGATCAATGAAAATAGAAACCAGACGCCAAGGGAAACAAGTGTAAACACTGGGCTTGAGTCTTGCGCCACATCCCACCTCTAGTTTGCTTCAGGTTGAGCGACATGCCCTTCTTGAGAAAGTGCATCCCGCATCTTCGTATCTGCCTGGATATTTCCCATCTTGTAATAGTCCATAATGCCCAAATTCCCATTCTCAAACGCTCTTGCAATTGCAAGGGGAATCTTCGCCTCATTTTCCTTAATCTTGGCCTTATACTCATGCTCCAAAGCAATCGCCTGCGATTTGCGACTTTCCGCCTTCGCCCTTGCCACTTTCATATCGGCTGCCGCCTGATCAGTTTGCAAGCTCGCCCCAATATTTGAGCCCACAGTAATGTCGGCAATGTCAATCGACAAAATCTCAAACGCTGTCTGATCATCCAATCCCTTCTCAAGCACTGCCTCAGAAATTGACTGGGGCGCCTTCAATACATCAAAGTGGGAATCAGCCGATCCAATCGCATTGACAATCCCCTCACCCACTCGCGCAATCACAGTCTCTTCTGTTGCTCCACCAATTAGCTGAGCAATATTCGTTCTGACAGTTACTCGCGCCCGGACCAAAAGCTCAATCCCATTTCCCGCCACAGCAGAAATTGTCTCCGCCTCACTTGGGCAGTTAATCACCTTCGGATTGACCGAGGTCTTCACCGCATCAAACAAATCACGCCCGGCCAGATCAATCGCCGTCGCCTGTCTCCAATCAAGGGAAATGCGCGCCTTCTGCGCGGCAATATAAGCCCGCACCAACTGAGTAATGCCACCCCCTGCCAAATAGTGGGTCTCTAAATCATTAAATGAAATCTCCTTAATCCCCGCCTTAGTCAAGCAGATCTTCGCATCCACAATGTGCTTCGATGGCACCTTACGCAAGCTCATTCCCACTAGTGAGAAAAGCGAAATGGGCGCACCAGACACAAATGCCCGAAACCACAAGTTAAAGTAGCTAATAAAAATCAAACCAAATAGGGCAATCAAGCCAATCGCACCAAAAAAGAGAATATTTGTCATTTTTCCTTCCTCACAAAAATTTTATTCCGTTCCACCTTCACCACACTTAAGCGACTGCCCGCATCAGCGTATCCCCCAGCACAAACCACATCGTATTCGCGCCCTTCAAAATGGGCCTTACCCCACGGTTTCAGGCTGGTCTTTGCCACCATCACTTCTCCCCCAGCAAATGCCCACTCGGGGTAGTCGGGGCCCTCTACATCGCCACTTGTTGTCCGCAAGACAAGTGGGCTCCTCTCATAAAAATATCCCGAGAAATGGCGCCCAAAAAGGTAACAGAGCCCAATCGCTAGCCCAGTATATATCACGACATATTTTAAGTGAAAGAGAAGATCCAAATAGGCGACATGGGGAATCTGAACACCCCCATGCGAAGGTAATACAAACTCTTTGAGCTGAACCCCTGGCAATATCATCAGCAATCCACTCCCAAAACAGAGCAAAATCCCAAGTGCACCAATCACACCAAAACCGGGGATCAAAAAGAGCTCCACAAAAAGGAGTGCCACACCCACCGCAAATAAAAACATCTCCATATAAGGCATCATATCAAGCGCCTGGCTCGCCATCAGAATCAAGCTCCCCGATAGGATGGAAAGTCCCCCCATCACACCAAAACCCGGAGTAGTCATCTCCATATAAATCCCAACGGTGAGGAGCGTGAACAAAATCCCTGAAACAATCGGGTTGAGCAAAACCCTCACAAAGTCCAAACGCCAGTTTGAAAAGTAGGCCCCCTCAAACTCTCCAATCGCCTCTTGCACCCTCGTATCCACCCTCTGATCAGCCACTCCATACTCCATCAGCTGCTCTGAGGTCAACGTGAGCAACTTATCCTCCCCAGCAATCACCACATCCCCCGGCTCAATCCCCTCCCCTTTACCAAGGGCCACAAACTTTCCATCCCGCTTCACCAGATGCATTTCTTTATCCACCATCGCCATCGCAACAAGTGGATCGCGCCCATGGAGCGCCGCCAAACTCGCTATTTGCGCTCGCAAGCATGAATTCACCTTCTCCGACGAAGTTTGCATCGCCCCATCAGCCCCTGCCTGCACAGGTTCAGCCGCCCCCATAATCGATCCCTTATTGATGATAATCTCAGGGCACGCATAAGCAATCAATGCCCCAGCCGAAATCGCCCACCCATCGACATAACACTTCACCTCTCCCCCATCAGCCATAAACTTCTTAATCGCCTCAATGATCTTCAGGGTAGAAAACACCTCTCCCCCCGGTGTATTGAGGACGAGCAACACCCGCTCAACCCCCTCCTTCTGATACTCATCCAAGCTGAGCTTCACTTTCAAAAAAGTAGATTGATCAATCCCCTCAAGCCCCCCAATCTCAACCACCCCCATCCGCTCACTCGCCCACCCCATTTGCATACAAATGACAAAGCAAAAACAGATCCAAATCTTGCCCATGGGACTCTCCAAATTTTTATACATTATATCCCCCACAACCATTTGCCACCAGCAAATTAACCATTTTAACACTTGTCTCTTATCCCCCTTCCACGCACAATAGTTGGCATTCATCTAGGGAGGATCATATGTTAACACTTGGGGGACTTGTCAGAGGCTTATTCTGGGAGCCCTTACGACCAGCACCAGAATATAGAAATGAAACAAGAGATGGAGCTGAACTCATTCACTCCCTACGGACAAGAAATTTTGTACGCGTGATCAATGACCAACACCTCTTTTGGTTAGCATTTTGCAAAGCGCATAGCTCTATTGAAGGGCAAAACATGGATCAATACTTTTCAACCACCTTTAGCGGCTCAACTCTCATCCTCCGAGGAAGAGCCCATATTGTCACATCAATTGAAAAATTTGTAGAGGTGCTGCGAGGGGTATTTACTCAATCTCATGCGAATAAGCGGGGCATCACAATGGTTCCTGTTGGGCATATGGAAAAATATTTTTTAAGAGAGGAAGCAGATACAATTGATCGATCAGCTATATCGAGCGAGCGAGAAGTGGGAATCCACAAGGCATGGTATCACGACTATATTCAACCCTCCATGCAACGTTTATGTGAGTCAATTGGAGCCGTTTATTCCGAGGTGCAGATTCGTCCCCAGTTCACTGGCTCTTACGGAGGCTTAGAATGGAGAGAGACAGTTACAGCCTTCAAAATTGATTGGGTACGGTATGACCACCTAGTTTACCCCATTGAGCCCCTCCCCCTTCCCCCCATAAACCCTCTTTCTGATTCATTGTATACGATGTACCAAGATCAAATCTTATGCGACCTATCTCTTCTCACATCTAGTGGGCCAATCAAGGTGCATTCATCTCTTTTCTACGCCTCCGGAGGAGAAGTCATCCAAAAAATGCTCACATGTGAAATGCAAGAGAGTTTGAAAAAAGAAATTGATTTCAGTGACTTCAATTATCTTACAATAAAAGCTCTAGCCGACTTTCTCTATCTCGGAGAAAAAGGGTTAGAGGCAAGAGCCGTAATTGAAAGTGGGATCGATTGCTTCAATCTGTTTGAGCTTGCCCACCTACTACAAATTCATCCTTTAATTGCCTACAGCTCAAACCTGATCACGCTGAGGGCCACACATCAAGATCTAGAGAGAATCGAGGCCTTCGCCAACCAATATAACTATGAGCATTTACATAAGCTCCATTGGCACCTCAAACATTTCTCCCGCCCCGCCCAAGCGGGATAAGTGCCTTCATTTTCCCCTTCTTTTCATGGCGACGCCTATTTGGCGTGGGGGAAATTAAATTTTTTTCGGCATATTGTGTGATACGCCGATCCATGCTATAATGAAATGTCTTACAAAGCGTTATCATTAACTTTTAAAAGGTTCCTATATGACAGATTTTCTCGATCGCCAATACGACCTTTCAAATGGTCAGTTAGCTGTTGATTTACAAAAAGGGCATGATGTCTATCTTTCAGGCCAGATGGACCACCACTCATCAAAAGTGGATTCTGCTCATAATCGAATTGCTGAGATTAAAAATATGATCTTGCAATTGCGTACAATTCGCAATAGCGATCCAACAGCCGACCATTATGACTTAACTGAGAGCCAAATTATTCAGTTTACTGAAGCAGTATGGCCCGAGATCCAGGCAGCTTATCCATCGGTTAACCTCACTCTAGAGAATCTAGAGGGAATTGAACTGAATGAGGTGCCCGCTGCTCTTGTCGATAAAATTGAGCACCAACTCGGTATTGTCGAGACACGTGAGGAAAGGGGTGTTCCCCAGATGATGCTCGAGCTTGAAAAGCACACTGAGGTGTTCCGCATTGTCTCTGATATCTTGCGCAAGGTAGTTGAGGACGAAATTGAAGCTGTGCGCATGCGCAACCGCAAACAGACTGTTGGGTAGATCATGACTCTCCATTCCCGCGCCATTGACACTGAGGCCGAGTCCCTCATTCGTCAAGCAGTTCAGAAGATGTCTGAGTCTCTTAAAGAGACTGGGCAATACCCCTTGCTCGATCTCACTCGTGATGATTGCACGCTCCTCTATAAGCTTGCCCATTCGCTCTATCAGGCGGGCAGCTTCGAAAAGTGTGAGGTGATCTTTCGCCGCCTAATTATCACATCCCCCCTTCAGCTTGAATATTGGCATGCCTTAGCGGGCACATTGCAGGCGATGAAAAAGCATGAAGAGGCGCTCATTCCATGGAGTATGTGTTGTTTGATGGATGAGTCCAATGCCGACTACCATATGCGGGCTGCTGAATGTCTATTTGCCCTCGACAACCCAGGTGAGGCAAAAAAAGCGCTAATTGCCGCCCAGAGGCGAGCAACTGATGCCCAGATTGAGCAAATTAACTGCATGTTGGAGGGTTTTGATGGTTGATCCAGTTGAAGCAGTGACTGACACAATTGCCGATTTTCTCTGCCCCATCTTTGGTGAAGAGTCTCCCCGAATGAAAAAAGAGCGGGAAGAACAAGACCACTTGGTCGAGCAAGAGGCTCAGCTAAAAGCGCGTCTTCAAGAAATTACCTCAGAGCATCCCATCCGCCCTCGCAGTGAATATGCCGCCCACCCGCTCCCCTCAATCCCCTCTCCCGAAGAGGTGGAAAGCTCCCCAATGCTGAAAGTGCTCGACATGAGTTTTGCCAACGATACTTTTACTGAAAGGGTGTGTGAGTTAGACTCAGCCAATATCCAACTTGCAACCTCACGCCTCACCGACGTCCAGAATTTACAGGCAAAAAAGATTCAAGAAGCGGCAGAAAACGCTCGAGAAGAGGATACTTGGGATTTTCTCAAGAAGGTTGCAAGCTGTGTAGCTGGAACCACTTCGATCTTAGTTGGCGGAGTTTTAATCACAACGGGCACCCCGATGGGAATTGTGGGGGGCGTGTTGATGATTGGCTCTGGGGTGACTAGTTTGACAGCAACAGCTCTTGCCGACTTGAGAATCAACCCTGATCTCACAGCGGGGATTGCCTTGACAAGTGCAGGTCTCAGCTTATGTGGAGGGGTCGCTTCTGCCTTTGTCGCCACAAACCAGGTTTTTGCCATTGGCGCCAATATCTTATCGGGGATTGTAAGCGTGAGTGGCGGGCTCACTCAGATTGGACAGGAAGAGGTCCAGCGACTTCAAGCAAAGATCAAAAAAGAGCAAACACTTTTGGATGGGCAATTTACCATTGCCACAAGCCGCGCGGATCAGGCCTCCCAGGAAGCTGAATCCGAGATCAGTTTTATTAAAATTCAAGAAACAACAAAACGCATCCTGCAAAAGCATGCGGATACATGTAAACAGATTACAGCAAGCAACGCCCTTGCTGGATAAAGGAGAATAATATGGCACTCGTACAAAGAATCTATGATATTGCACACCAAGTAGGTGATATGGCAATGACAATGGCTGGCCACTCAAGAAGGCTTAACCAAGAAAGCACAGAGGCATATCTCAACCGCACACGTGCTGTGGCTGATGAAATTGACATGAAAGCGTGGTGGTCAAGCGCTGGAATTGGAGGTGGAACCCTCCGTGTTGTCTCAGCATTTGTTCCCGATAAAAGTATCCAAGGCGCCCTCGATGCGGCAGGAACTGCTTTTGGACCTCTCGGATCAATGGGAAGTGGATTTTGTGATTCAAGTGTCACTACGCAACAAGCCTATCAGCAAATTGGACAACAATACCTATCAGACGCAAATCGCCTAAGCTCAGAAGAAAAAGAAGCGGCGAGAAAAGCTTTTGATACCGTTTTGAAGGTTATGACCCTATGTTGCCAAACCTATGGTGTGAGATAGTTTAAAATAAACTATACAATTTAAAATAAATTTTTCTAATATCCAGAATATGGAGTTTTTGCGTTCGCTAGGCCATATTCTGGATTTGATTGGGGAGTATGTGCGCCATATTTTGGCCACCACAGTCTCCATCTTTACCAGGCCCCCTCAATGGTACCTCATTCGAGACCAGCTGTATCAGATTGGGGTCCTCTCTCTTGGCGTGGTTTCTCTCACCGGTTTCTTTACCGGGCTTGTGATCGCAACGCAAACCATTTATCAGCTTGCTGACAAGGGGCTCATTGGTGCCACGGGGATTATGGTGATTAAGGCGATGGTGACTGAGCTCGGCCCAATCCTCACAGCGTTTATGGTAACGGGGCGTGTGGGCGCTGCCATTACAGCTCAGCTTGGCACGATGGAGGTATCTGAACAAGTTGATGCGCTTCTATCGATGTCGGTCAACCCCCTCCGCTATTTAGTGGCTCCCCGATTCATTGCAGGGATCTTTATGTTTCCCCTCCTCACCATCTTTTGCATTTTCATGGGGATCTTTGGGGGATATCTCATCTCTGTTTACTTTTTCAAGATGGCGCCTGCCACTTACTTTGATCCTATGCCCCTCTACACCACTCCGTTTGACTTTTTTGTCGGGATGTTCAAGGCAACGTTTTTTGCGATCATTATCCTCACGGTGACAACCTTTATGGGGCTGAAAACAACTGGCGGCGCTGAGGGTGTGGGAAAATCGACGACGGGAAGTGTGGTCCTTTGCTACACTCTCATCTTATTTTCTAACTTCTTTATCACAATTGGATTAAACCTCATTCACACGGAGATTAACAGATGGCTCCTATGATTGAGGTGGATAATCTCCACATGAGTTTTGGCGCCCACGAGGTGCTTAAAGGAGTATCCTTCCATGTGAATAAGGGGGAGACCTTTGTCATCATGGGACAATCGGGACACGGAAAGAGTGTCACGCTCGGGGTCATCCTCGGCCTTTTATGCCCCCAAGAGGGAAAAGTGATCGTGAATGGGGAAAATGTCACCTGCCAACGGGCACAACTCAAGTTTAATCCGAAGGTACGGTTGGGCATGCTCTTTCAAGGGGGAGCTCTTTTTGACTCTCTCACAGTAGGAGAAAATGTCGCCTTCTATCTCCAACAACATGGGACGATTGATGGGAAGACCATCTACAAAAAAGATATTGAAGTGGCTGTACGTGAAGCGCTTGATCTAGTAGGGCTTCCTGGAATAGAAAATAAGATGCCCTCTGACCTATCGGGCGGGATGAGAAAACGGGTTGCGCTTGCCCGCGTAATGATTTATAAGCCAGATTGTATACTCTACGATGAGCCAACCACGGGTCTTGATCCAGTCAACTCGCAAAAAATTAGTGAATTAATTGTAGACTTACAAAAAAAATTCGGTATTACCTCAGTAGTAGTGACCCATGATGTGATGAGCGCGCTCTTTGTGGGCGACTGGATGGCTCTCATTGAAAATGGGGTGATCAAATGCTCTGAGAGACCTATGGCGTTTATGAAGAGTGAATTGCATACGATTGAGTTTTTTAGAAACATGATCGGGAATAATTTAGAGTTGGTGAGGAACAGGGACCTCTCGCCGAGGAAGGAATAGCTTAAATTGTTTACAAACCAATTTAAAAACATGCTCATTGGCCTCTTTGTCGTTGTGGCAGTTGGGTTAATTGTGGGTTTGATCCTCTTCATTGAGCCAAGTGTTGGCGATGGAAAGCAGGTGGTCCACATCCGCTTTTCAAATCTCCAAGGGATAAATATTGGAACACGCGTAAACTTAGCTGGAAAAACCATTGGAGAAGTAGCTGAAATTCAAATTGTCCCCCAAGCACGTGAAAAAGTGGTGGGAACCAGTGGTCAAGTCTACCTTTACCTTGTCACCTGTCGCATTGATTCTAGCGTGATTCTCTACAAAACAGATGAATTTACAGTGGGTACATCGGGGCTCATGGGAGAAAAATATATTCTCATTGTCCCCAAAGAGCTTCCCCCTCACACAAAAAAACAGCGGCTCACGGCAAAAGATGTCGCCTATGCTGATTCCTCTGATATGCTTGAAACGGCGCTGAATGAGCTAGCCAATGTTTCTGATAAAATTGGTGAAACGCTCGACACCATCATGGACTGGATGCACAAGTATGGCGACAATGTCGGGTCTGCAGTTAAATCGATCGACCAAACGGTCAAAGATATTGGATTAGCTGTCACCCGGTTTAATGACCTCGATATTATTGGTGATGTAAAAGGGGCCATTGGCTCGGCAACCCGAACCATTGATAATATCGATGACATTATTGTTGGGATGGATAAACGGGGCACGTTTGTCTACGCCTCGAATATGATTCGCAATCTCGACCAAATCACACTTGATATTACTGAGAAAAAGGGAACTTTGGGAAGGCTTATCTCCGATGATAACCTCTACCTCCAGGTCAACGCCCTCCTCTGCAGCGCAAATACCCTCATGAGTGATATCAATAATTACGGTCTGATGTTTAATACGGATCGAGATTGGAAACGCAAGCGCCTTCAACAGGCACACCTGGCCAATGCAGTGAAAAATCCACGCGACTTCCAAGCCTATATGGATCGGGAAATGAGCGATGTCAAGGCAACGCTTGGCAGAATGGATCTTGCAGTTCAAAAGCTCCATACGATGCACGATCGGACAGTTCTTTCCGACCAAACCTACCAAAAAGAGTTGGCCGATCTAATGAGACAACTTGACAGTTTAATCGAACTTGTTGAACTCTATAACAAAGAGCTTGTCGACCAAGTGTGTAACTAAAGGGTTAAAAATGTCTCACCCGATGTATTCTCGACTTGAAAGGGGAACTTGTCTTGTTGCAAGCCCAGATATTCAAGCAGATCACTTTTTCCGCAGCGTGATTCTTCTCTGCGAACATACCGAGTCTGGATCGTTTGGAATTACCCTCAACTCCCCCCTCAACATCGATCTCCCCCAAGAAATCGCTCCTCCCGAACAAGTTTCAAACCCAAATATCCGCATCCGCTCTGGTGGCCCAGTTATGCAGACGCAAATGATGCTCCTCCACTCATGTCGAGATATCAAAAATCAAACACTTGAAATCATCGACAATGTCTACCTGGGTGGGGACTTAAAGTTTTTACAAGAGACACTTAAAGAGCCAAGTGGACCAGAACTACTTCTCTGCTTTGGCTATGCTGGATGGGGACCGGGTGAACTCGAACAAGAGTTCATGGCGGGACAATGGTTTGTAAGCCCCGCCAATCAAGAATTGATTTTCACACAAAATCCAGAATCTCTCTGGAAGCAAACCCTCAGATCAATGGGGGGTAAATACGCCCTGCTTTCGATGATCCCTGAGGATTTAAGCACTAATTAATGCCCGCCTAATCTGTGCCCTTGCCTAAAGTCTGGCACTGGCAAGAAAACTCGGAAGTTTTGAGTCGGAACTTGCTCATGCTTAATTGCGGCAATTGCAACAGTTGCAATGGTTGCTGCAACAAATGCACCAAATACGATTGGCGCAGCAAAGGTCGCAATGGTTGAGACAGGCCAAACAACCGGAGAAAGAACCATTGAAATCAATGTAGTGAGTGGCCAGGCAAGACCTAATGTCATTGTGTTGATCGCCCCTTCAGCAAAAGCCAAAGCACCAACGGCGGCAAAAGCAACGCCAATATATTGTAGTGCAATCATTGAATATTTTTGAGCTTCCATAACGTAGGGGCGGGCTTGCTCAATTATGTCTGCCGGAACGCCAGCTCGCTGTACTGCCAACATCTATAAACCTCCATTTATTTCCTTTTAGCGCGCGTAGTTTATCAACCGGACAGGCAAAAAGCAATTACAAAGAAAATTTATACATGAAGTTTTCGCAAAGATTTAATCAACTTTTTCTTTGCAAAATATTCAAAATTTCGTTAGGATTCACGTCATTTAATAATTTTTACAAGGAGACCGTCTTATGGCCTTTGCCCCAATACAATATGGACAAGAAACCGATACCGACACAGCTAAACAAGCATTGATGGATCATTATAACACTTCGTATACCGAATTAAAAAAAGCGTATACAGAAAGTGGAACGAAATGTGACCACACCACTTGCGCACTGAACCAACTTGCAGATGCCCATCACACTGAAGATATTTTGATAGAGGGTAATGATGGCATAACTGCAAAAGATGCAGCAGTCCATTTCATCTGCTCAAAAGCAAATGACTTTCGAAATACCGCTGTAGAAATTTATCAAGAAGGTCAAGAAAAAATAGCTGAAGCAGATGCTTTCTTGGCCGAGCTTCAAGGGGGGATTGAGTTTTTCTCCAGACGCTTAAAAGAAAATCATCACGTAGCAGCATTACAAAATAGCTCGCTCCCAGTACAAAAACAGGCGAATAAGGAAAAAGAGGCAGCCTTTACAGCGTTAAAAGAGGTTCTCGGAGCCCACGCAGCATTGGGTGGCCTGACTCGAACATTTAAAGATCGAAGAGAAACCTTTTGTGCAGAGCTTCTTGTTCTCTGCAACCGTTTGGACGGAAGACACGGAGCAACGGGCTACACCGAGCCCGTTGCCCGAACTGTGCCAGAAGGAGAGCAACCCGAGTTTGGTCCTCTCTATCCCGAAGAGGAATGGGAGGAACTTAGCAGCACCGCTTCAGATACCCCCCGCAGCAGAAATTCAGAAGATGAGGCCCCCTCTGGCGGAGAACAACCCCCATCCCACCCACAATCTCCTTTGCCAGAAGGCAAACAACCTCCTCAATCTCCCCCAGCCAGTGACGGCCAGGACGATACACAAGAGGCAGTATCCCCCAGATCAACTGAAGGTGAGCAAGCCCCTCAAGCGCCCCCAGCTCAATCTCCTAGTCCCTCAAAAGATGATAAGGACCCTGGAACTTCACCCCCTCCAGAAGAGAGTGCTAAACCTGCTGATGCAACTCATCAAAAAGCGACCTCGCCAAAGGAAAAGAGCGCGCAAGGGGCGCAAGGAGGTGGGAAAAAGCAGCCATCCAAAAGCCCCAACGGAGCAGCGGGACATGGGAATGGAGGAAAGTCACGCTCAGGTGATTCTAAGCGATCTACAGCAGCAGGTACTCATGCGCGTCGTACTTGATTTTGTCGACCACTTGAAGCGAAAGCCGAGGAATGTTGCCTTTTTATTCAAGAGGCTAAACGAGTGACTCGAGAGTGATCTTTGAGAATGTCCCTTTTTCATAGAGTTTCTCAAAGTCACCCAAGATTTTTCCTCGGTTGGTTTCCAGTTCTGCTGCGAGTACAGAAAGCATACTCACCGTTCGGTGGAGGCGCTGCCCATCAACTGGGCGCTCACGAATCAGTAGAGCTGGAAGCATCAACATATCGATGAAAAGATCCACTTCGCTATCTTTCCACTCATCTGGAGAGGCCAATACACGCAAGAAACCAAAGAATCCCGCAAGGCTTGTCGCCCCAATATCAACTCCATCCTTACACATGAAAGCAACCCGCGTGGGCTTTTGGTTTTCGATCAACTTAAGAATCAAGAACTGGTAGAAAATGAGGATAAAGTCGAGACGATTTTTCCGTGAGAGCTTCTTTTTCCCACCGAAAAAGTGTTTGTGAATCAGCTTTACGAGTTCCTGAACAAATTCCTTAATCATTTCCCGGTCGAGGACGAGGAAAAAGTGAAAACCACACTCCCCTTCACTACATACTTGCTCTGTAAGCCCCTCCATAAAGTCATTGGCATCATCTAATTTGAGATACTCCTCAGCCTGACTATAAAAGTCGGTATCTTTGGGGAAGGTACACATCCAAAAGTGCCATCTCACTTCCGCATCTCTTTGGTAAACCTCTAAAAAGTTTGACCTATGATACTCTTTCCAAGAGGTGCGATCTTGGAAGTTAAAGACAAACAACTTTCGGTTCGCCGCCCCCTCATTCAGCTCCCTCAAATACCCCACAAACTCAGGGGCAATTTCGGTTTTATCAATCTTCTTCTGGATGGTGGGTGAGGGCATTCTGAGCATCTCCACCTTTTTGCCAAAGAGAGTCGCACTAAAGTAGTTTTGAGGATAGTTGTCTTGTCCTAAAGGGTCGAATGAGAGAAATGCGTGGGGCTCATTGAGAATATCGAGCACCTTGAAGAGCGGGCCACTGGGATGTTTTTGAAGCTCGAGGGTGAGCCCCTCATGAATCTCTAGCGCCTTATTCCACACCTGTAGATATTGGTAGTTTCCCTTTGTGGGAATAAGCTTTTCTTCTTCGTCTGCAATCACACCATATAAGAAGCTAATGGAACGGCGGTGATTAATCCGGTTGAGATAAATCCCTTCACACAAACCGTGAATCATTTTCAAAATCAGATTCCCCATTTTATTTGATCCATCTGGAGGATTGTCGATGAGCTCGAGATATTGGATGTCGTGGAGTGCCTTTCGCAAATAGTGGTGGAAATCTCTAAAGTAGGCAATTGAACATTTCCCAGTTGTCCGTTGGAGCTGGTTGCGGGGATTTGCTGCCATATATAGAGCCATCATGGCTTGATAAAGACTCACATTGACATTTTGCTCAGGCGATTTCTTACACTCGTGACACCACTGATCGGCAATGTTTTGAATATGTTCTTTCACAAAGATCGCCAAATCGTGGGCCTCGTGATCCTGAATCAGTTTTACCCGAACAAGTGGGTCTTCCCCTTCAAACGTCGAGATGAGCTGGTCAAAATTCGCCACTAGACGAACATGACGAGCTAAATTGGGATTGTAATAAGTCCCCCCATTATCTTTTGTCATATAGAAGAGTTCATAATCCCGGTCTTTGGTAATTGTCTCCAGCGACCGCAACCCTTTCTTCTCAATATCAACAACACTCTCTTCTGCCTTATCTCCCCAATCTTCTTGCCAGCGCTCCTCTTCTTCCAAAGCCTTTTGAAATTTCGAGAGAATCTTCTTCTTATAAAAACTCTGCAACTCAATATATTCACGGGTTTCAGAAAGACTGGATATTTTCTTTCCGCGGCTCAAAATCATTCCACATTGGTCGATCCGATTCACAGCCTCATCGGCCAGCTCAATAATCGAGCGTACTCCTTTTTGAAACTCTACATCTTTGAGTTGGCGCTTATCCTTCACATAGATGTGTTTGAGGTAGTTATGGACCACCCGAAGCGTGTCTTTGACCGCATCTGCTGTCTTCTGCTTATCCTGCGTATCCAACCACCGGCGGCGAATTGCACGAATCTCAGAACCCCCTTTCCCTTCAGCAGCCCGCTCCTTCTTATCCAGCGCAATTTCCTCAACGTTCAATTCCGCCATGCTCGAAAGCAACTCAACAGCATCTAGAATATTCGTATTTCCCTTATCCTTAGGGTCAGACATCGCTCAACTCCTCAAAATTTCTGATGGAAGCCAATCTTCCAACAGTAACCTTTAGAGGCGAACATCGTTTAATTCAATATAATTCTAATTAGAGAAGATTAATGACATTAACAACAAAGACTTATCTAAACAAAAGAATTTTCCAGACGCCGTCTGGAACTACTAGACAAATAATAGAAGCAAAATCCAAAGGCTGAGCAAGATATCAATAGGCATAACCCGTTTTCGAACTGGAAAGCGCGATATGAGCTTTCAATATACCCCTTTCGCAAAACCAGGTGTTGCCCATCACTTAGAGGTGAGGCATTTCTCACCGAGGGGGAATATTGGTAAAACACCTTCTCTACCTGTTGCTTTGTCACCAGATGAGAAACCATGCTCTTTGACAGGTGATCGAGCTCGTTCCCCTTCACGGTTGTATTAATCCCTCCTAAAAGGGTAACACCAATGGTCGCTCCCAAAAAGCGCATCGTATTATAAACCCCCGTTGCCACCGCCCGCTGATTGACAGGGACACTTCCAAGCGCCGAGGTATTAGTCGGAGTAAAGATTAGGGAGATCCCACTTCCATGCAAAATAAAACCAATAATGAGAAGCCACATCATATTGAAGTGACCAAATAATAGAAGGAATGAATAGGCACCAATAATGGAAACAAAACCCATCGAAATTGGGGTCTCTGCCTTGTATTTATCGGCCAAATATCCTGAGGTGGGAGCGAAAATCAAGGCAGGCAGCGTCGATAACATCGTCAATAAACCCGTCTCAATCGCCGATAGCTTCAATGCCTTTTGTAAGAAAAGAGACCAGAAAACCGGATTGACCACAACAAATTGGACACAGAAGATAATTACGATCCCCAAGATAAACTGGGGATATCGGAAGAGCGAAAAATCAAAGAATGGAACAGGGGTTCGCTGATTATGCCATACCATCAAACACCCGATCAAAACAAAGAGCAATGGGTATACAAGTGCGATTTTGCCAATTCCTCTCGCATGGCTAAACTCCATCACCCCACCGACCAATAAAGCAATAGATAGGATCAAGAGAATACACCCCCGCAAATCAAACCGCTCTTTGGCATGCTCATAAGATGGAATAGAGAAAAACCCAATCCCAACACCAAATATGGCAAATGGGATTGAGATGAAAAATACCCACCGCCAAGAGATAAATTGGATAATAAACCCGGCAACAAATGGCCCAAGAGAGATAAATAAGGAACTAATACCCGAGCTCATTCCAATCGCCTTCCCTCTTTCTGAGGGAGGAAACACTCTTAAAATGATGGAAATGGCACTTGGCCAGATCATCGCCGCTCCAACGCCTTGCCCCACTCGCGACGCAATGAGCATATACCCATTGGCAGCACAACCCGCAGAAAGAGCTGAAAGGGCAAAGATAATAATGCCCAGACAGTAGAAGAGGCGGTAACCCATGATATCTGCCAGACGTCCAGTAGCGATGACCAGTGCGGCCGTTGTAAAATAATAACTATTGACCACCCAGCTTGTCATCTGTGAGCTCATGGAGAAGCTTTTCTGTATAGCAGGTATCGCAACCGGAATAACTGTCGACTCCAACAACAAGAGCGAAAGGGCAAATGTTGTTGAGAGGAACACTAGGATCTTTTGGTAAAGCGTAATTCGCATGCTTCCGACGAAGGCCTGTCAAACGGTGTCTCAAGGCGACAGTCTAATCTTTATAATAAATTAAAATCTAACAAAAAATCTGCAAATCACAAACTGGTGCCAAAGTTTGCCATCCGGGATCAAATCGAGCCACCATAAGATACTCTGGCAAATAAAATTTACAAAATATTAACAAATAGATATACTCGACCGAAAACGCCCCCTTGTCAGAATGATGATACTTCTCAATCCATATGCAAGGGGAAATATGAGACTTTTATAAGATGAAAAAATTTCTTCTTCTCCTCGCTTTACCTTCACTATTAGTCCTTACCGGTTGTGCCACTTTCCGCCCAGGGACTCATAAGAATCGACTCCGCATCAACTTCGTCCACGACCCTCCTACGCTCGATCCGCGAAAATCTGGAGACGCCTACTCATCGAATATTCAATACATGCTCTATGAAGGCCTCACATACTTTACACCCGACTCCTCACAGGCTGTTCCCGGCATCGCCGAACACATCGATATCTCAACTGATAAATGTACCTATACCTTCTACTTAAAAGAGACTCATTGGTCAGATGGAAGCGAAGTAACTGCCTACGACTTTGTCGATACATGGAAAGAGATTCTTTCTCCAAACTTTCCTAGCCCCGATGTCCATCTCTTCTATGTGATCAAAAATGCCGAGATGGTCAAAAAAGGAAAAAAAGGAATGGAAGCCCTTGGAGTCAAAGCGCTTGATGAAAGGACTATCGAGGTGCGCCTCTCTAAGCCCACCCCCTATTTCCTCGAGTTAACCGCCTTCCCCTGCTATTTTCCAGTCAAGCGTGAAACCGTGGAGGACAACCCTCAGTGGGCAGAAACGGTCAACAAAGACTTTATCACTAATGGCCCTTTTAGATTAGTCAAGTGGCGACATGGACATGAGTACCTCTTAGAAAAGAATCCCCACTACTGGAATGCCCGCTGTGTACAACTCGATGAGATTGATATTTCCTTAGTTGACTGTGAAACCACAGCCCTTCAAATGTTTCAGAATAACGAACTCGATATCCTCGGATCATCTCTTTCAGAGCTCCCCTTTGACTCCATTCCTACATTTAAGGAAACGTTAGAGAAGCACTCAATTGCCGCATCCACGTTTTGCTTTTTCAATGTGAGAGAGTATCCCTTCACAAATGAAAACATCCGCAAAGCCTTCATGTATGCAACCAATCGGCAACAAATTGTCGAGAATATCACACAACTTGAGGAAAGTCCTGCCACAAACATTCTCGCCCCGGTTTTGCGCCGAACCATTGAAGCCCATTTCTCTGATCAAAACCACCAGCTTGCCTCAGAACACTTCAAGATGGGGCTCGAAGAGCTAGGGATTACAAAAGAGCAATTTCCGATTACTACTCTGAACTACTTCATCTCTGGTATTAATCGACAACTCGCCCAAGAGCTCCAATATCAATGGAAGTCTGTCCTTGGAATCGATGTGCGTTTAGATGCTTTAAACATTAAAGTCTTTGTCAGTAAGCTCTCAAAACGAGACTTTGAATTCACGCTCTGCCCTGCAATTGCCCAATATAATGACCCAATGAACATTTTAGAGCGGTTTAAAAGGCCGGCAAACCCGAAGAACTACTCGGGGTGGAAAAATGCCCGTTATTCAGAGCTTTTGAACAAGTCAACCTATGCAAGTAGCGATGAGGAGAGATTCAATTTACTCGGAGAGGCTGAAGCCATCTTGGTCGATGAATGCCCTCTGTTTGGGATTTACCATTGGAACTACTCCTACTTAAAACAACCAAATGTACAGGGACTATACGTTTCCCACATTGGCTCTATACACTTTAACTACACGCATTTTGATGATGAAAAGAATTAGAATTATTCAGCTGTTTTTACTCCTTGGAGTTGCCTTTTGCCTCCCTAGCTGCACTCAGCAGAAGCGAGCAAAAAATACGCTTAGGCTGAACCTTGCCGTCGAGCCGGCAACACTCGACTTTCGAAAAGCAGCCGATTATTCCACTGTGTGCCTGGATTTCCTTATCTATGAAGGAATCACACGCGCCACCCCAGAATCCATGGGCAGCCTTGCCATCGCAGAAAAGGTAGAAATTTCTAATGATAATAAAACATATACATTCTATCTAAAAGATGCCAAGTACAGCGATGGCACGCCCATCTCATCATATGACTTCAAGTATGCATGGGAAACAAGTTTGGACAGCCAGTTCCCCTGCCCGAGCGCCTTTCTTTTCTACCCGATTAAAAATGCCAAAGAGGTAAAGCTGGCAAAAGAAGTAAAGGAAAATCTGGGCCTTTCATGCCCTGATAGTAAAACTTTAGTCGTTTCCCTAGAGGCCCCTACTCCATACCTCCTTCAGCTTATCTCTTTCATCAACTTTTGCCCCATGCCAATGCATTGGAAAGATAAAGATGGGAGCGCATTTCCTCCCACAAGTGGCGCGTTTTATGTTGAAAGTTGGAAAGATGGAGACCAGGTCGTACTGCGAAAAAACCCCCATTATTGGGATGCAGAAAATGTCCACTTAGAAGAGGTCCATATTTCTTTTATAAATGACGATATGACAGCCCTTTCTCTTTTCCAAAATGGGGATCTCGATTTGCTTGGAAACCCCTTTTCAAATATCCCTCTAGATGCCATTGAGCATTTGAAGAAAACCTCTGACCTCCACTCTGCCCCTATTGCTGCCTCAACGATTTGCACATTTAATCTGGAAAATCCCACCTTTGCAAATAAAAACATTCGAAAAGCACTTGCTTTGGCCATCAATCGGAGGGCGATTGTTGAAAATATTTGCCAGCTAAATGAAACCCCCGCGTTGAATATTATCCCCCCGGTGATGTGGGATCGCCAGGAGCAGTATTTCGCCGATTACGATAGGGAGAGTGCAAACCAATTTCTCGAATTGGGACTTAAGGAGCTCGGCCTCACCCGCGACACTCTTAATCTCTCACTTATTTATGGAATGACCAATGTCTATCCAAAAATTGCTTTAGCGCTTCAGGCTTGCTGGAAGGAAGTATTGGGAATCCATGTCGGCATTGAGGGATTTGAGTATAAGATTTTTATGGATAAGCTCAATCGGAGAGATTACCAGATCGCCGAATGTATCTGGATTGCCCAATACCACGACCCTATGAATATTTTTGAGCGGTTTGAGCACCCGACAAATACGAAGAACTATCCTGGATTTTCAAATGAAAATTATCGACAGCTTGTTCAGGCCTCTCTCTTAGCCCAAAGCGAGGAAGAGCGCTTTAGCATGTTGAGTGAGGCCGAGAAGATTTTAATTGAAGAGATGCCAATCACCGTTCTTTACCATTGGAATAAAGCCTACTTGGCAAATGACTCTGTAAAGAACCTTCGATCAACCCCAGGGGGAGGTTTTTGTTTAAATGAGCTTATCGTCGAGGGAGGAGGTCGATAATCTTAGCACTAAGCCTTTTACACGATCTTTAACGTTTACAAATATTGAGCCTTCAAATATACATTTAATCTCCAGGGTATTGCATTTTTCCATCACTTCGGCTTTCAGACTGACTTGGGGAAGCAATTGGTAAGAAAAAAATTGGTGTTATGAAGAAGTTTGCAACTCTAGCTGCTATTGCCATTCTCTGCATTCTAACCGGATGCAGCAAGGGGCTGTCTACATCGACCCTCTCTAAGCAAGAGGTGCGGCTCAACTTCGTGCATGAACCCCAAACGATTGATCCGCGCAAAGGGTGCGATGGGTATTCCTCTACCATTCAATATATGCTTTTTGAAGGGCTGACCAAGCCGACAAGTTCAAATCGTATCGAATTGGGACTGGCCAAAAAAATTGATGTCTCCTCTGATCTAATGACCTACACCTTCCACCTCAAGGAGAGTTACTGGTCGGATGGAACGCCACTAACAGCTCACGATTTTGTCCGAACGTGGAAGCAGATCCTCTCACCTATTTTCCCCTCGCCTAATGCCAACCTATTCTACCCCATTCGAAATGCCGAGCGGGCTAAGAAGGGGCTCTGCCCCCTTGATGAGGTGGGGATTTCCGCGATCGATGATCATACATTGCGGGTCGATTTAGCTGCACCTACCACCCAATTCCTCTCCCGCACCTCCTTTCCAGCCCTCTATCCCGTCCATGAAAAATTTGCTGAAAATAGCCATCTCCCTCCGACTGAGATCGACATCATTGGAAATGGCCCTTTCATTATTGAAGAATGGAATAAGGGGTCGGAGATTAGGCTGCGGAAAAACCCCATGTACTGGGATAAGAGTAGCGTCAAGCTTCAAAAGATTCATATTTACCTCTTCAATCACGAAGTGACAGCCTTTCGCATGTATGAGAATCGCGAACTCGACTTGATCGGACCACCCCTTTCGAATATTCCCATCGACTACATTCCCCTCTTGAAGAAGCAGCGAAAGCTCTCCTACCACCCGACCGCTACGACCAGCCTATGCTTTTTCAATACAAAGGCATTCCCCTTTACCAATGTGAATATCCGCAAGGCATTTTCCTACGCGATCAACAAGCAAAGCATCATTGAACATGTCACCCATGGAAATGAGTCTGTTGCGTGTGGCGTGGTCCCCCCTGTGTTGAAGGATGATGGACAGCCGGCCGCCAAAGATGAATTTAATATTGAGAAGGCCAAGTATCACTTCAACTTGGGATTAGAAGAGCTTAATATGGGGCCGGGCGACTTTGACAATAAGGTGACTTTGAGCTTTACCAACTGCGAATACAACCAGACGTTGGCCTACTTACTGCAAGAAATGTGGTTTAATGCGTTGGGTATTTCTGTCCGGTTGCAAAGTGGCTCGATGCAGTCGCTAATGGGGCGGTTCCAGCAAAAGGATTTTCAAATTGCCAAGCTCGATTGGATGAGCCAATATTGCGATAAGATCAATATTTTAGAGATATTTTCAAGTAATGATAATCCGATGAATTTTACAGGATGGGAAAATTCGTCTCTCACTCACTTAATTAATGAACTACGAGTGTGTACTGAGCCATCGCGTGAGACTCACTTGCTCAATACAATCGAGCATATCCTAGCAAACGAAATTCCCGCCGTTCCTCTCTACCACAAAAATCTAGTCTGCATGCAAAAGCCCTATTTGCGGGATGTTGTCATTTCTCCCACGGGAATTTTGCTGTTCCACCATGCATACATCGATGAACAGAAGATGATGCTCTCATTTTCCGGGGAGGAGGCATGAGCGCCGATGATGAAAGCCGCTCGATATGGCACGAGCTCATTGGAATCAAGACTCAGTTTCCCTTTCCGCCTGAAAATGCGATGGGTTTCGAGCACTATCTCAAATTCATTGAGCACTCTATTGACCGCCTGATACCCCCGTTCATTAAAGGATTTGGCAACACCATCCAGTCTTTGGATGAGACTGAAAAGGTGGAGCAGTTCTTTAAGATGATCAACCAACGCCTTCCCCTCTTCCATAACGTCTCTCAGACCACCACTTCCCCCTACTCCATCGCTATTTCGACCATGTGTCCAGCCCACTTTACCCACGGGGTTGGGCGTTTCATGAGTGAATTTTGTAGCCAGTGGTTAATTCCTGGCAAGCAGCTCCCTCTTGCCTGCGTTTACTCAGTTGCTATTGAGTTTAAGGCCTCACCAGGGAAGGGATACTTTATCCACGAACTCATTGCCAATGTGGAGAGTAAGGCTGAGATTGATGCGGTTGAAAAAGGGCTTCCCAATATGCTTCACGAGCTTCGACTCAATATTCTTGCCGTTCAGCATGCCAGAAGCATTATTTCTCTCAAGTCTTTAAGCTTTTACGAGAAAAAACTCATTATCCAGGAAAATATTGCCTCCCTACTCGATAAATCCTCTAGGGAGTTTAACCAAAACATCTTTGATCAGATGCATAACTTTCTCTTTAAGGTGTCTGCTGAAGATAAGGTATCAAAAGTTAAAGAGCAGATTTCTCCGATCCTCGATTTGAAACCCCAAATTTTCGAGAGGGACATTTTCAACGAACTCCAGCAATTTATCGCCCTTTTCCCCGATGAATTTTCCGCCCTCCGTGACATTACTCAACTCACGCGTATCATCTGCTATCTCTACCTTTTCCGCAAGATGTGCAACTTCTCACACCTCTCCAACCCCTATAAGCGTCACCTGCTCATCAAGGTGATTAAAACCAAAATCCATTTGGAAGAGACACCAAAATATTGTGTCAGCATCATTGTGGGGATGAACTTTTTGGGGGATGATGAGATCTTTGAAGAGAGCCATTTAGTGGGAGCGATCCAGTCGATTGTCCCCGATATGGAGAAGGTGAACCACTCATATATCGCCCACCGCAAAGAGCAAGAGCGGGTGCGCGTGATCTATATTGAAGTGGAAAAGAAGGACTCGGTCCCAATCACCTCAGAGGAGATCAAGCGTCTTAAGTCTGATTTGAGCCGGGAGATTCAAAGTCGGATCCAGCGCGCCACCAATACGATTTTCATGCCGAGAAATGAAGAAGAGGTGATCCGGAATGTCTTTACCCTCTCCGAGCAGCTCAAGTATGTGAATGACATCCCCCAGCTCATGATCCACTATCATAAGCAGGATGACACGACTCTTACTTTCACCGTTAGCCTCTTACGCATTCTCAAGAAAAACACCCCCACTACCAAGAAGTTGCTCGCCGAAAAAGCTCCTGAACTCGATGCAAACAACCTCGAGGTGAAAGTGGTTGGGTTTTTGCGCAAGAAATACCCCAAAGAGGCGAATGTCTTCGAGGTGAAACTTGAGAAAAAGCCTTTCCTCCGAAAAGACTTTTCTGTCGACCTCTACGCAGCGCGTCACTATCTCTTCGATAGTCTCTCAAAAATCTATGGGGAAATCCGCGATTACAACGGGGGAATGATCTCAAAGCAGAGTGAAAATCTCGAGGGGCTCAAAAAGATCTTGGCAACTGATGGGATTGAAAATGACTTCCTTCTCCAAAACTACTTTTACAGCCTCACCCCCATCCAGATGCAGAGCATTCTCCCCCCTGCCATCCTGGCTCACCACTTCAAGCTTGCCATCGGCGTTCTCAATCGGGACTACTCGGTCTCCCCTCCCTATCTAGCGAGCAAATTTGAAAAGAGCTATGGTCTCTATGTCATTGGCGGAGTGAATGACCAGATCAAAAATAGCTTCAACATCGATATGGAGCAATTTCCCGAAATTGGCAACTTTATGACCCAGTCCTCATTCTCAGCCTTCGAAGTCGAAGTGCTCGCCATTGTCATTCACTGCCAAGAAAGTGACTGGTTCCAGCTGGTTAAAGAGCGCATCCAGCGCGTTCTCAACCAAAACTCAAAAGTATATACCTCTGATATTTTCAGCCTAACGCGAACTTAGTGGGCAATTACTGGCAGATATGCTCTTCGATCCATTGAAGCTTTTGCTGCCACTCTTTGGGGTGGTTTTTACGATATTGGTCAGCACTTTCGATCAATTCTGCTGCTTTCTTGTAGTCATCCATTTCAATTTGCTCGATAAGGGGTGAGTTGATGCGGCAAAAGCGCTCTTTGAGAAGCAACTGAAGGGGATAGGCTTGGAAGTCTGCGAGGAGATCGACTGTCATGGAAATAAGAGGTGCGTCACCAGCTGTTGGGTGTTTTTGCACCCAACGGGTACGCGACCAATCGATATTCTCATCGATAAATGAAGGGTTATCCCCCGTTCCGATGTTGAGGATACTGATCTCATCAACTGAGCGGGCTCCCATTTCTGGATCGATAGCCGTCGAAAAGGCTGCAAGAGCTGGATTGGTAGCAAATACTCCCCCATCGACACAATTTTCATGGGCAGGAAAATAACCAGGGGCCGCGCAACTGCGCAGGGCAATATCGATTAATGGAGTGTTTGCGTAGGGGCTTGCTGCAAAGTTATGGTAAATCTTAGACTTCCACTTACCGGTAGTTTCATTTTTCAGTTCCACAGCGGGAATACAGATGAACTTATCGTGGATATCTTTTACTTGGAGGTCGGCCTTTAGTACTTTCTTAAGGACAGCCTCGAGATGGCGACTTCCATACTTAGCTTGAGACTTCTTCCGACCGGAAAAGAAGTTTGATCCTTGAAAAATATAGCGACCAAGAGTGGAATAGACTGTGATCAACTCACTTGGAGGAAGTTTATGCAATAGGGATAAGACAATCAGCGAGCCCACTGAGGTGCCAGACAAGCAATCAAAATCTCGGTAGAGATCGAGCTTGGGGAACAGATCGTCTGCTAAAAGTTGCAGGATTCGCAGTGAATAAAGGCCTCGAATCCCTCCCCCATCAAGGGCTAGTATGCGCATCTTCTCCATTTTTTCACATTGCATGATACTCAATAAAATTGGTAGAATTATCCTATGGAAAATAATGACGCGCCCCTTCTCCTAGAAAACATTCACAAACACTACGGGAAAAACCAAGTGCTAATGGGTGTCGACCTTGCCCTGAAAAAGGGTGAAATCTTTGGCATGATGGGGAAAAATGGAGCGGGCAAATCGACCCTCATCTCGATCATAAACTCTCTAGTCGCTCCGAGTAGAGGACGGGTGCTGGTCTTTGGCCATGATATGGCCAAGTCCCCAAAACAAGTGAAGCAGTTGATGGGGACTGTTCCGCAGGAACTAGTCAATTATAACTTTCTCACCCCCGATCGGCTCTTTAAGTCCACCTCCCTCCAATTTGGAATGACGAAAAATCGCGATTGGATTGAGTACCTCATCGATGCGCTTGGGCTTGAAAAATACCGACACACGCACATTCGAGCCTTGAGTGGCGGGTTCAAAAAGCGCGTCTCTATTGCACGTGCACTTCTCCACCACCCCAAGCTCCTCCTACTCGATGAGCCCTCAGCAGGTGTCGATATCGAGCTTAAAGATGTGATCCGTGCCTTTGTGAAAAAGCTGAGTCATGAGGGGATTACTATCCTTCTCACCACCCATTATTTAGAAGAGGCTGAAGAGGTATGTGATCGGTTTGCCTTTCTCGGTGAAGGGAAGATCCAAATGGTGGGGGATAAGACCGATGTGCTACAAATGGCAAAAAAAGAAGTAGTTATCCACCTTAAAACTCCCCTTCCAGCCCTCTCTCACCCCCTTCTCGTTGAGCAAAATGATCAATCCCTCACCTTTATCTGCGAAAGAGACACAAGTGCATTTGAACTCTACACCTCCAAAGGAATTCCCCCCGAACACATTCTCGACATCTCAGTGAATCAAGGAACTCTCGAACAAGTTTTCAAAAAGGTGCTCAAATGACCCGCTTCAAAAACTACACTATTGGAATCTATGGACTGCTAGTCAAAGAATCGTATCGACTTATGCGCGCCCCCTTTCTCTTTGTCGCCAATCCAGCCATCAATCCCATCCTCTATATGCTCATTTTTGGGGTGGGTCTGGGCCGAACCATCCAACTTCCCCTTGGAGTTGACTACTTTTCCTTCCTCTTTCCCGGCATCTTTGGCTCGACGATTCTCAAAATTGGATTTGAAGCTTCGAGCACCATGATTATCACCAATAAACTCACCAATGAGTTCCAAGACTACCGACTCAATCCCCTCGAACCCTCTCAAATTGTCTTTGGAATCTCCCTTGGAAGTGTGGTGCGCGGCTTTTTGGTGGGGATGATTACCCTATTTGCCACCTTAATGCTTTCTCTTGTCAGCCACTTCCACATTCCAGTCCCCAAACACCCCATTCTGCTCGTCTTACTGCTCATTGTTGGAGCTTCATGCTTCTGCTATCTCGGCATTGCCGTGGGAATGAAGGGGAAAACCTTTGAATTTGTCAACAGCGTCAACCTCTTCTTACTCGCTCCCCTATTCTATTTGGGTGGTGTATTCTTCCCCCCCTCCATCCTCCCTCCAATTTGGGCAAAGCTCTCCAGCTTTAACCCCATTTTCTACTTCATCGATTCGATCCGCTATTGCTTCTTAGGAGTCAGCGCTGCTCCAATCACCATCTCTCTTGTGGGTATTTTCGCCTCTACTCTCATCTGTTACCTGCTTGCCCACATGAGTTTGCAAAAAGGGGAAGACTTTCTACTCCACTAGCCTGGACAAGATAACCACTTGCTGATAAGGGAAGCATATTCAACCACTCAAAATAGAATATGCAAGAAAATCAAAAGCTCAGTTTTATCCATCTCCTTCCAAGTTTTGCTGCCATCATTGTCGACTCCTTTGGTTTCGGCCTGGCCTACCCCGTACTAACAGCCCTCCTATCCACTCCGAGCGACCACTTCCTCGGCCACATCTCCCCAGCTCTTAGAGACTTTTACCTCGGCCTGGGCTTTATGCTCTACCCCCTATTCATGTTTTTTGGTGCCTCTTTCCTCGGCGACTTATCTGATAAATGGGGGCGCAAAAAGGTTTTGCTTATCTGTATGGCGGGCCTCACTATTAGTTCTGTCATTATGGGATTTGGAATTCTTGCAGGAAGTGTTACCATGCTGATGGTGGGAAGAGCCGCATCAGGACTTGCAGCCGGAAGCCAGCCTCTTGCCCAAGCAGCAATTGCCGATTCAAGCCCAAAGGAACTCAAAGCGCGGAATATGGCCTTTGTCACCCTTACTGTCTGTATCGGAATCGTCCTTGGCCCCCTCCTAGGCGGGGTTCTCTCCGACCACACAATCACTCCTCTTTTCACCTACGAAACCCCCTTCTTTTTCACAGCGGGACTTGCTTTTTTGATTGGTCTATGGATCTACTTCGAATTTAATGAAACCTTTGATCCCCCGCCCAAAACCAAGCTCTCATGGTGGGGTCCCTTCCTCGTATTATTTCGGGCAGCAAAGCATCCAGCCATGCGCTGGCTGACACCCACCTTTTTCCTCATGCAGTTTGGATTTGCCATCTACTATACAATCATTTTGGTCTTTCTCAAAGTTGAATATGGATACCGCTCAAGCTATTTGGGATACTTTACAGGCTATCTGGGCATCTGCTTTGTAGTCAGTATGCTCATTGTTATCCCATATGTGATGAAACACATACGAGTCGAAAAAATTGCCATCGTTACACTCCTCTTAACAGGTTTCTTTGAGCTGTTTATGACTTTTGTCGATAACGAGCTGCTCACTTGGATCCTCGCATTCCCCATTGGTGGATTTGATGTGATTGCCTATTCGGCAATGCTCACCTGCTTTTCAAATGCCTCCGATAGTGCAAACCAAGGGTGGGCCATGGGGATATCTGGAGCAGTTGTTGCACTCTCGTTTGCAGCTGGTGGACTGACTACCAACCTCATCCCTCTTGTAGGACTCCATTGGATCTTCTTCATCGGTGGTGTTGTTATGCTCTTTGCCGGTCTAATCTTATTGCTGGGATATAATATTGCCACTTTGCGCGATGCAGAACATGCTATAGATTAATCACTTGCACCCATTCAAAGAATTTGTTAAGATCGCCCCATATCTAAAAATAATAAGGAGAGGTTATGGCATTTTCAAGCGCAGTATCAGAAATTACAGCTCAGCTAGTCTCAGCGGCAGCATTGAGCTTTTCCTCGCTATCCATTGCAGATGGACAACTTCACTACCTCGAGCGGCGACCTGCTGAAAAGGGGCGATGCGTACTGATTGCTGATGGAAATGAGGTGACCGACCCCTCCCGTAACGTACGCACACGCGTGCACGAATATGGCGGTGACAGCTATATTTGCCATAATGGGGTGACCTATTTTGTCAATTTCTCTGATCAGGGACTCTACAAGGTAGACCAGGACCAAAATGAAACTCCTGTTGTGTTAGAAGAGAATCGGCGCTATGCGAATTTTGCCATTACCCCAGATGGAAAATCCCTATTTGCCGTATGTGAAGATTACACCGACATCAATCAGATTCTCACCTATATCGTTCATATTGATACCGAGACCAATGAGTGGAAAGCGGTCGCTGAAGGAGCTGATTTCTATGCCTATCCAACGGTAAGCCCCGATGGGAAAAAAATTGCCTTTATCTCATGGGACTTTCCCAATATGCCCTGGGATCCAACCCGTTTGCACATCGCAGATATTAACTCGGATGGAACATTCTCAAACGTAGAAACCTACTTTGATGATGAGCCTAATTCAGTTTTACAGCCCCTTTGGAACCCATTTGCTGAAGGGAATGATCTTTACTTCATGTCTGATGATGCTGGCTATTACGACCTATATAAAGTAGCAGACGGTAAGGTGGAAGTGGTCGCTCAATCAGAGAGTGAGTGGGCTCCTCCTATGTGGCTCATTGGCACGCGATCGTATGCCTTTGGACAAGTAGGCGATCGGACCTATGTAGCAATAGTCGAAAATAAAGGGAGTCTTGATTTTCTCAACCTCCTCGATTTGGAAACGGGAGCCATCCAAGAGGTGGACCTTCCTTATACTACGATTACCTCTATTTGTACGGATGGGGAGTCAGTATACATGCTTGGAAGTGCGCCAACTATTCCGGGTGAAATTAGCTGCTATGACTGTCGTGAGGGAGCCTTAACGGTTCTAAAGAAGTCGGGTGAGCTCCCCGTCTCAAAAAGCTCAATTTCTAACCCCGTCTCAATTGACTACCCAACCAGTGAAGGGGGATGGGCCAATATGCTCTTTTACCCTCCTTCCATGTCGGTTGGAAAAATCAATCGGAAGCCGCCGGTCATTATGCGGATTCACGGAGGGCCCACCGCATGGGCATACAGCGGATATAGCTTAGGCACGCAATTTTGGTGTTCACGCGGATTTGCAGTTGCTGATATCAACTATCGGGGCTCAACTGGATTTGGTCGGGCATTTCGGGACAGCCTTCAGGGCAATTGGGGCGTATATGATGTCGATGATTGCGTCTATGCCCTGAAATATTTGCGGGAAAATGGAATGATTGATGACGAGCAGGCCATCTGTACAGGTGGCAGCGCGGGTGGCTATACAGTCATGAAGTTACTATGCGATAATGACGAATTTATGTGTGGCATTAACCTTTTTGGCGTGACTGATATCGAGTTACTGACTGAAGATACGCATAAATTTGAATCCCGCTATTTTGACCTCCTCGTCGGGCCCTATCCAGAAAAGAAAGATCTCTATATTGAGCGCTCGCCCCTCCATCATGTGGAGAAGATTACCAGCCCCACTTTGATCTTCCAAGGGAGTGAGGATAAGATTGTCCTTCCTTCTCAATCAAGGCTCATTCACGAAAAATTGGCAGAAAGTGGGATTCCCGTCGCCTACGTAGAATTTGAGGGCGAAGGGCATGGATTTAGACGGGCAGACTCAATTGAGGCTACTTTAGAAAAAACATTGAGTTTCATCAGCCAAATTATGGGTTTTGAACCTCCTGAAGGGCGCCGTGAGCTTGAGATTGAAAATATCAAGTGATTTTTTTGCACTAACTGCTACCTCTAATTTTGGAAAATTTGGTATAATCGTCCCCTGTTGAACAACCATCAAGGGACGATTGTGATTTACTCGCACCTATTTCAAGATTTCTTTTCCAAAAAGGCGTTTTTTCAACCTTTCCGCAACTTTCATCGGCGCGTGCTCGACACATCAGAAGCGCTCCCCCACTATAGCCAAATCAAGAAATTCTTCTTCCGCATCTTCTTCCTCGTATGCAGTGCGTGCCTCTATCCCATCCTGGGGTGTGCGGCCCTCGTTTCCCTCTTTTTCCAAAAAATCTATACCCTCTTTCTCACCCGCTTTCTCCGAATATTTATTGATCAACACCTGCGAGCTGGAAAGTCCTTAAAAGATATAGAGGGAGAACTCCTCAGTAAGGGGTGGAAAGAGCACGAAATCGATGTCGCCTTCTCAAAGCTCATGGCAGGAGATATTTCCTCTCCCTCCCCCACCACCTCAGAAGAAATCTTGCCCGGCCAGATTGAACTCACCGATGCCTGCCTCTTCTCTTACCCCTACCAACGCGATCCCCACGACCTCGAGTCCTTCTTCCACTCGATCCACGCCATCCTCTATCTCACCAAACACAAAAATGAGGTAATTGATCGGTTCAACGACAAGGACGATGAGTATCTCACCCAAATGCAACAGGAAATCATCGATAATGGCCTCAAGCTCTACCAAGATATGGGAGGCTCTAAAGAGCGCATTCAGGAAATTCTCTCTGAAGAGTTCCAATATAAGAATATTTACTACGATGCTCCCTGCCAGGTGAAGTCTAAATCGATCGATCTCGATACGCAAATTCAGATTCTCTTCCAGTCCCCCACTCGCAATCACCACAATCATGCGATTATCACCTCAAGTGGCATCTCCATTGCCATCATTGCTCTCAATGAGCATGCGGGTTTTCTCTTCAATGCGCACAACTCTTCTTTTCACATTGTCTCTCGTCGTGGGAGTAAGACTTACATTGCGCATGAGTTATGCTTTGGCAAGGACAACCTCCCGATCCATTTCTACCACGCCCGCACTTAGTCTAGGGTTTGATATTTATTCGGAAGGGCGAGCTTGTTTTTTCGGGCCCTTCACCCGATCTGCCCCTCCGGGGTATCCGTACATACGACCGAAGGGGCAGATAGCGCAAAGTGCTGCGAAAAAGCCAAGCTCGTTCTAGGGCGCTAGCTGCTGGCTTTTGCAACCGCCACTGGCGGCACAAAATCCGCATAGCTAGCATCCCTAGAATCCCCCACTAATATATGCGTTGGTTTTTGCCATTGGTTAGAGTTGGTGTTCTTTTTTGTTCGGCTGAGTCTTTTCTTTTTTGGGCGAGATGGCTTTTTGAGCGGCCAGGGTCTTTTTGGGGGCGTCCACTTCTTAAGTTGCTGCGGGGGTGCGGAGGTGGGTGTTGAGCGACTCGAGGGTGGGTGGGTTGGCGAATTGGTCGAGCTGTTGGGTGTTGATGTGGTGGATTTCTTCTGTGTTATTGACGATTTGGGGGCGGACGAAGATGAGGATGTTGCGCTTTTCGCGATCGTTGTCGTTTTTGCTGAAGGCGGCGCCGAGGAGGGGCATGCCGCCTAGGCAGGGAACTTTGGAGACTTCTTTTTTCTGCTTGCTTCGGATCATGCCGCTGAGACAGAGGAAGTTTTGATCGGGAACGTGGGCGCGGGTCACCATGTTGGTTTTGGAGGTTTGGATGCCAGAGACCATCCCTTTTGCGGTGAGGTGTTTATTGGTCGCTTCTGTGATCTCTTCAGAGATTTCGAGGGTGACTATGTCGTTATCGCCTAGGAGGGGTTTGATGTTGAGGCTGACGCCGATGTCTCTATATTCGACGTTTGCGGTGGTTTGTTGGGCGCTGCCGATGGTTTCGACGACGGCACCGGGGAAGGGGATATTATCTCCGACGAAGACTTCGCTCACTTGATTGTCTTGGGTGATAATCTTTTGGTTAAGGACAATGGAGGTTTTATCATCCATTTCAAGGGCGGAGACGAGACTCCCTAGGCTGAGGAATGTTTTGCCTTTGTGGAGGATAATGTCGCCGATGATGCCGAGGTCAAATCCCCTCCCGAGGGGAAACTGCATCCCACCTGATGGAGGATGGGATGCATCGACTTGGCCCATTGCTTTAGCAAGTGGGGCCTGGTTGTGTCCATGCACGGGGGCAAAATTGCCAAATCCAATGCCGAGTTTATCCTTGTACTTGCCACTTCCCGACCAGTCCAGACCAAACTCAAGTGCTCGGTGGACGTCTGTTTCGAGAACAAGCACTTCGATAAAGACTTGTTTCATGGGCTGATCGAGGTGTTGGATGAGAAGGGCGAGTTCTTCATTTTTCCGGAACATGAGTGAGTTTGTCGACTTAATCCATTGAAGTGATTCTATGGCCTGGCTCAACCGAGGATCGTTGATACTCACAGAGATTTGCTTGATGTTTGTGGCAATTTCTGCTCCATCGTGAAATTTGATTTTGTAGAAGGTAAATTCATCTTTCTCTATCACAGGAGGGGTTGGTGAAGTTGGAGGGGTTGGTGATGATGCCTGAAGAGGCTCTTCCCTCTTTTTTCCCTCGACTAACTTCTCGACAAGGTAATAGGTGCCATCATAGCTGACTGTAAGCCCATTTTTCTCTAAGCTATTGATTAATCCCTGGAGGATCTGGCTGCTTGTTTGAGGTCTTCCTGTAAAGAAGGAGAGCTCAAAATCAAGAAGCTTATCATCAAAGATGAAGTTGACCTCTGCAATACGAGAGACAAATTTGAGCAATTCTGTTGCTGCCACATTGGAAAAGTTCACTTGGTGCTTTTGCTCAAGTTCATCGGCAAAACTTAAGCTTTGAAAGAGGAGAATGAAACAGAGAATGTATTTTGTCACATTTGTCCTTCGAGAGAAAAATCAATGCAACAATGCTACCACAGATCCTAATTTCCTATTAGTAAAAAGGGATGAAACTGAATCGAAATAAAACAAACTGTTTTCTTTAATGTAGTTGACACACACTTATGAGCACTTTTTTCTTAATATAAAATTAATGTAGGAGATGGCTAGGGTTTGAGAAATTCCATCAGCCCCAAGTGAATCAGTTCAAGGTCTAACTCTTTGCTCTTAAGCTCCATAAACATATCAAGGAGAACTTGGCTCCCTAAAGACTCATCGCACGCATCAATTAGTTCAATGATGGCATCAAAATCGATATTGGGAAGAACACGGCGTTTTAAAAGCTTCTTAAGAAGGTTTGAAACCCCAGGAAGCTGAGGGATGGAGCAAAATGGGGGCTTTTCGTGATAGTGTATCCCCTCTTTAGCAAAAAGCTCATCGGTTTCTGATCCTGAGGGAATATCAATGGGAAGTTTGACCTGAGGAGGAACTTCTTTGGAATCAATGAGAATGCCCGCATCAAAATCCCATTGCTCGGGGCGAGGGCCGATATATTTTATTGATTCGTCAGAAATAGGGGGAGAAGAAATATTGCTCATTGGGGTATATAGAGTTATTTAGGCTCATATTGTATAATAGGCATGCGTTTAAAACCCAGAAAATTCTCTATCGATGTCAAGCAGAAGAAGTTCCAGGTCTTCTTGATCTTTCTCATTTTGTTTCTCGGATATGTGGGATTTTCAATGGTTTTGCCCATGTTCCCGGTCCTTTTTTTTAGCCCCGAATATTCATTTTTACCTCCCGCTTATGGCGCCATGCATCGCAGTATCTTACTCGGTATATTAATTGCAATGTTTCCCCTTGGACAGTTTATTGGGAGCCCTTTCACAGGTTTTCTCTCTGATGCATTTGGTCGGCGGATAATGGTCCGATGATGGCACCAATATATAAAAGGGGTAGCATCCAGGTTTGGTGGTTTTGATATAAAACGGCAGATAATGGGCTATTACCACCATGTAAAGC
>JAJACM010000008.1 GCA_022601545.1 Chlamydiia bacterium
CAAAATGCGCCCCTCCCCATCACCCGAGATCGAGCGACCTTTAGGTCGCAAGATCGAAGGGGAACTATCCAATCAACATTTACTAAACAGGGATTTTTGTGATGAGGTGTTGATGGAAAAAAAATGGTTTGGCATGATTGGCTGCTATATGAGAATCAATGTGTGTGAGGGCTATTTTGGCTAAGCTGTACTTTTACTATTCGGCAATGAATGCGGGAAAAAGCACGACGTTGCTACAGGCAAGTCATAACTATCAAGAGCGGGGTATGGATACTCTTTTGTTTTCACCTGAGGTGGACGATCGGTATGAACAAGCGATGATTTATTCACGGATTGGTTTGAAACAACCTGCCATTGTATTTAATACGAAGTTTGACTTTTCTACCTACTTGAAAGAACAAAAGTTTGCCCGTCCCAATTTGAAATGCATTTTGATTGATGAAGCCCACTTTATGACGAAGGCACAGGTCTCTCAACTGACTGAGATTACAACTGAACTCAATATTGCGGTCTTGTGTTATGGATTGCGCACTGACTTCTTGGGTGAGCCGTTTGAAGGGAGCAAGTATTTGCTCGCATGGGCCCAAGAGCTGACTGAAATTAAGACAATTTGCCATTGTGGCCGCAAAGCGACGATGAATATGCGGATTGATGAATATGGAAGGCCTGTATCGAGTGGAACGCAGATTCAGATTGGTGGAAATGAAAGCTATATCTCGGTCTGCATGACCCACTATCGAGAAAATATCGGGCCTTTCCGAGAGATTGCAAAAGCTGTGGAGGTAGAAGCATGAGCCAAACTCTTTTAAAACCGTGTCGCACTTCGCGCATCTTACCGTGGATTGTTTGCTTTTCCGCTTCACTTTTTTTCTGCTATGAACTTGTTCAGCTGCATATGCTCAATGCCCTCTCCCCTATGCTGATGAGGGAGCTGGGATTAAATGCGACCCAATTTGGATATTTGTGTAGCACCTATTTGCTTGCAGATGTGATTTTCTTGTTGCCAGCGGGAATTATTCTCGACTACTTCTCAACGCGTAAGACGATTCTAACCGCTCTATTCTTATGCATTCTGGGGACGTTTGGATTTGCAATGTCTACATCGCTTTCTTTTGCAGCTTTTTCTCACTTTTTATCTGGAATCGGAAACGCTTTTTGCTTTTTGAGCTGCATGATGTTGGTCTCTCGGTGGTTCCCCGCGGATAGACGGGCGTTTATTATGGGACTCATGGTGACTGTTGGTCTTTTAGGTGGCGTGATTGCACAAACTCCATTCTCTCTGTTGGCACAGAAGTTTAACTGGCGGCAAGCGCTAGTCATTGATGGCCTGATTGGGATGGGCATCTACTGCCTGATCTTCTTATTTGTACAAGATGCGCCCCGCAAAGATAGCGAAGGGGATATTGAGAAGGTGACTTTGAGCACATTTATTAGCCGGATTAAACAGGCTGTAGTCAACCGGCAGAATCTTCTATGTGGCGTCTACACTGGGGTGTTTAACTTGCCTGTCATGGTGATTGGAGCTGTTTATGGGAGCCTTTTCCTTACTCAGGTACATGGTCTCTCTCTTGCGCGCGCATCATTTGTCGTTAGCTTGATTTGCCTGGGGACAATTACTGGATCTCCCATTGTGGGATGGCTATCTGATCGGATGGGCAAGAGGCGCCCTGTGATGTTCTTTGGCGCTGTTTGTTCGATGGTGGTGATGTTAGCGATCATTTACGCCCCGGTGCAGAGTGAGGCGAGCTTAATGAGCCTTTTCTTCATGTTGGGATTGTGCACAAGTGCTCAGGTTGTGGGATACCCTACGATTAGCGAGAGTAACCCGCCCCACCTAACTGGAACTGGGATGGGCATTGCCGCTGTGATTATTATGGGAATGGGAGCGATTGCTCAACCATTAACAGGTAAATTGATTGATTGGCACTGGTCTGGTGCGATGATGGACAGTGTTCGCCTTTACTCCAGCCAAAATTTTACTGAAGCCCTTTTGATCTTCCCCGTCACATTTTTGATTGGGATGGTTGCCCTTTTGTTTATTAAAGAGCCGCGTGAGTTTGCTACTGAGCTTGCTGGCGAAGCTTAAGTCGCGAGCCGCTAGCACTGAGCAGATATAGGGCAAATAGGGCAAGAAGCGCGCTGCAGGAGATGTAGACTCCCGAAACAACTGGGCTTTTAAGACTCTTATAGAGCCAAAATGAAAGCGCGATCGAGGGCGAACCGATGGTTTGGACTCCTAGCGCTTTGGCAAATGAAATGAGGGTGATTCGATTGTTTGAATCGAGCACATTGTGTGTCCAATATTGGTAGCAAGAGCAAAAGGCTACTCCAAGCGCAGTGAGCAAAGTACGCACAGCGACCAGCCTGATCAGAGTTGGTTCTTTTAATGTCATAAATAAAGGTGTGGCTAAAAGGGCGATCAATACAAGACTTGCCACCATCACTCGCTCCTTTTTCCACCGAACGCTTAGCCGAGCAAAAATGGGGAAAAGGGCCATGTCGAAAAGGGATAGGGCAATGTGAAAAATCATCACCTCCCAGCGGGTGAGTTGGGTGACAAGGGGGAGGAGGTTGGTGAGCATGGTAAAGATAATCTGATAATTGGCGACAATAAACCCTGTTACAATGGCGATTGCTACAAACGGGATTATTTGAGGCTTTTCTGAATGGGCCTTACTTGGCTTAACTTCCTCAATTGAATAGATGCGGATCAGATAGCCGAGTATGCCAACTATAGCTCCTCCTAAAAACAAGTAACGCCAATACTCCCCTGCGATATTGAAATAGCATAAAAAAGCAACTCCCGATGCAGCTAAAACACTTCCGATGACGCTGGAGACTTCAAAAGCACTGCTGGCCAAACAGGCCGCATCAGACTGCTTGTTTTTCAAGATGAGGTATGAGGCAGTGGTCGCCTCGATGGCGCTGAAGAAGCGGAGCATCCCTCGGGCAAAGATGAGTAGACAGGGGGATAGGATGCCGATGGCAGCGAAGTTGGGTAGAAGTCCGATTGATACAGTGGTGAGAGACATGCCGAGAAGGGAGAGGGAAAGGGCCTTTTTATGGCCAACCCGATCGGCCAAGCGCCCGAGGATAAGCGCTCCGAGGGGGCGAAAGAGGAGGCCGATGGGAAAAAAGGCGCAAATTAGCCGGGTGATCGGGTCGAGTTGGGGAAAGAAGTCGGCTGCGATGAAGGGAGCAAGGAGGCCATAGAGCGCCTTGTCATAGTGATCGAAACAGTTGCCGAGGAGAAGGAGGATTTCATGAAAGCGATTAGTGGCTGGTTGGGGTTTTGAAAGAAGCGGAATGGCCATTGATCGTTGATATTTGGGGTTAAATCGGTGATAAGAGGGTAATGGACAAGGAATAATTTGGCAAGAGGCGAAAAAGGTTGTCGGGAATTTGAGGGGGAAATATAATGTGGATCCTACACGGGAGGTCCACATGAAAAAAATGGGTCCATTGACACTGTTATTTACACTTTGTTTCACCCTTTTTGGGGGGGCACTATTTGCCGACAATAACTACTTCCAGACGGGTGGCCGTGCGAAAAAAAGCCAGTTTACTCCATTTTTCCCCTATCTCAAGGTGGGTGGAGCCTCTCCTGAGAACCTGCGTGAAATTAATGGAATGGTGGGGCTGGGAGGCCGCTACCAGAGCTATTTCTACGGGCTTGACCTCTCCCTCAACATTGAAACTCAAGGATCGATTGAGACCTTGATTCTTAAAGCAGTTCCTTTGCTCTACCCCTTTCCCAATCAAGAATCCCAAGTCTTTATTGGCCTAGGTGGTGGGGTCACCCGAGGAGAATCACGGGGTGAAGATGGGAGTGCTGAAACATCAACTTCTGCTGAGCTTTTGTTCGGAAGGGAATTCCTAAGAGATCGCCCTATCAAAACCTTTTTGCAATTTGAGCTTTCCCACCCGGTGGATAAGCAGACCATTAAGGATGTGGGAGGCGCTTGGCTTTCCATTCGTCCAATGGGTCCTTGGAAAGGGATTCGCCCATCCATTGCATTAGCGGGCGGAGTGGGCTTCTAAGCTTTTTCCAATGGCGTTGCCTGCGAGAAATCCTGTTGTCCAGCAGTTTTGGAAGTTAAATCCCCCTGTGACACCATCCACATCGAGAACTTCACCTGCAAAATAGAGGTTGGGCGTCCGCTTGCTCTCAAGAGTTTTAAAGTTCACCTCCTTTAGCGGAATCCCTCCACAGGTGACAAATTCCTCCTTGTTGGTGGTCTTTCCATCGAGCTGATACTTGTCCCGAAAGAGCCCTTCTGCTAAGCGACGAAGCGCCTTATCCCCTATTTGGCAAAGTGGCTGATGGGGGTTAACTTGGTGTTTTTCACAGAGGGCAAGAAAGAGTCGGCTTGGGAGATTGAAGAGCTTGAGATTGCTCAGGTAGGTCTTATTCTCTTCGGCCTTTATTTGGTCGAAAACGGCCTGGCTGCTTTGGTGGGATGTCCAGTTGATCCAAAGGGTTGTTTGATAGTTCATGCCGAATAGATCTCTTGCCGCAAAGGCCGAAAGACGCAAGGCGGCTGGCCCACTAAATCCCCAATGGGTGAGTAGGAGGGGGCCTTCTTGGACGAGCTTTGTCCCCTGGAGACCAATTGTCACATGGGAAATGCTCACTCCAGAAAGGGGCAGGAGTGGGGATGTGGGCACATTGAAGGTGAAGAGGGAAGGGACAAGTTGTGTCACTGAATGACCGAGCTCCCTTGCGTATTGGTGACCTTTCGGATGACTACCTGTAGCAAGTACAAGGGCATCTGCCAAAAACACTTCCTGCTTTGTCTTCACATGGAATACTTCTTCCCTGTCAATGCCTGTCACAATCGAGCGGGAATGAAGTTCGATGTTGAGCCGGTTGGCCTCAGCCAGGAGCGCATCAATAATTGTTTGGGACTGATCTGTAGTGGGAAACATCCGTCCATCTCCCTCCACTTTTAAAGGCACATCGAGCTGGTTAAAAAACTCGACCGTCTCTTTTGGGCTAAAAGCATTAAAGGGGCCCAATAGCTCTTTTTGCCCACGGGGATAGCTTTTGACAAGCTCATTTGGGTGATATTGATGGTGGGTGACATTGCACCTCCCCCCACCAGAGAGCTTCACTTTTGTCAAAAAATCACGAGAGGACTCAAGGAGAATCACCCGCACATTGGGATTCGTCCGTTTGGTCCAAATAGCTGAAAAAAATCCGGCGGGTCCACCACCAATTACAACAAGGGTTTTCATGGGAATGAGTATACCTGATCGGGGATAAAAAGAAAAAAAATCCTGTCGAAAATCTTCGATGGTAGCTATAGTGGATAACTCATTTCTAAATAATTTTAGGAGGCCCTAATGTTAAAAATATCTCGAATTACTCTCTTTTTCACTCTAATTTGTCCCCTCTTTGCCAGTGCGGAGATTATTGAAACGAACCGATTTGATACGATAAATGAGCATATTACAGAAGATACACTCATCTTACTCGATATTGATAACACCCTTATCGAGCCAACCCAGGAAATGGGAACGAATCAATGGTTTGAGCACCGCATCAAGCTTTATGCTGAGAGTGGGTTGTCAAAAAGAGATGCTCTGGAATATGCCCTTTCTGAGTGGACAGCAGTTCAATATATGACTCAAGTCAAACTGGTTGAACCTCAGATTGCAGATATAGTCGACAAGCTACAACAAAACTACAGGGTGATGGGACTGACCACCCGAGGGCTTGGGCTTGCCACCCGCACTGTTCATCAACTCGAAAGTGTGGATATCGATCTATCAAAAGCCACCCCTTACGATACTGAAATCTATTTCTACAATGGAGAAGGGTGTCTCTATCGACATGGGATTCTCTTCACTTGTGGAACCGATAAAGCACACGCTCTTGAGCAAGTGATGCAGAGTAAAGAGTGGAAACCGAGTAAAATTGTTTTTATTAATGACAAACTTACTCACCTCCTCCCCATTGAAAGGCTCTGTGCAAAAAACGATGTCGAATTTATCGGATTGCGTTACAATCACTTAGACGATAAAGTAAACAACATTCGTCATGACGTGGCAGACATACAATTCAATAAATTTGCCAACTTGATCACCGATCAAGAGGCCGAACAAATCCTGAGTGAGACAAATGGAACACATCTCGTCAAGCAAACACCCTGACGTGGTTTTAGCCCGCTCCCTTGCCACATGCAAGGGGCGGGTCAAATCCAATCAGGTCTTAATTGAGACCGAACAAGCGCTCAGCTGGGCGCTCAAATCTAACTTGCCGATTGACTTTGTCCTTATCAGTGATAAAGTCACTCAACTGCCCATCATAGAAACTCTTGAGGCGAAAAATATCCCTTGTAGCCAGCTCTCGCAAGGAATTCTGGATAAAATTAAAACCGGTAAATTTCCCTCCCACCTTGTCGCGGTTGCCACCCTCCCCCATCCTAACACTTTTGATGAAGAGCTAGTCATTATTCTCGACCACCTCCAAGACTTTGGCAACATTGGCACCATCGTCCGCACAGGGGCAGCGCTTGATATTCGCCAAGTGGGTATTGTAGGCCCAACACGCGACCTCTACTCGAAAAAAGCGATTGATGCCTCCCGAGGCACCTGCTTTAAAGCCTCCCAATCCCACTTTTCTACTCCAAAAGAAGCCATCGCCAAGCTCAAAGCAAGTGGGTATCAAATCATCGTCACCTCACTTGACAATAGCAAACTTCTCTCCACTACACCCCTTCAAAACCAGAAAACAGCCATTATTTTTGGCAACGAGACCGAAGGAACCAGCCAAGAGTGGATCGATGAGGCCGACCACCTCATCCAAATCCCCATGGTAGGAGAGCTCGACTCCCTCAATGTGGGAGTTGCAGCGGGAATCAGCCTCTATGAACTCAAATCCAAAATGGTACTCACTATGCTCAAAGAAAAAATCCAAGGAAGTCTCGGGCGCAACCTCTCAGTCGCAAGTCACCTTTTGCGAGAAGCGTTCGACCAAAAGCTCACCTCCCTCTCCCCCATTGACTCAGAGCAAGCAATCTGTCTCATGATTATGGCTATTGATACCCGTTCAACAATCGATCAGCTCGCCCGCGACACTAGGCCAAAAGAGCTTGACCAAATGAAAGCAAAAATCCAGGCACTTCTTGACATGAGCTACCTTGCAAAGGATGGAGACCAAATCGTGGTGACCCCTTCAGGAAATGAACTCCTTGCCAAAATTTGGCTCCTAAAAGAAGAAGTTGATTGCAAAGCGCTTCAAGGGTTTACAAAAGAGGAAAAGTCGGTTCTTCAAACATTCCTCAACCGCATCCAAAATAACTTAATCTCATGAGAACACTTTCTTTTAGCCTAGCGGGTAGTGCCGCTGCTGCCATTTGGACAGCCGTTGATGAATACCGGACAAAAAGAGAAGATAGCGACCCATTTTTCACAAGACTCGTCGATGTTGCCCAAGGCTTTGCCACCACCCATTTTACCATCACCGACCCTTACACAAAAGCGCGGCACATGGAGACCATCCGCCTTCTCCCCTCGAATAGAAGCCTTGATACAGACTGGAGTCGCATCAATTCCATTATCCATCGATCAAACCCGCCACTTCGAGAAACACCTCTCGATCAGGTTTCAAATGCCTCCTTGAAAGGACGGCCAGTTTTCCATTATGACCCAGCCCTCAGTCCCCCATTTCTCTTTTCTGGCCCCCACTTTGAAATCTATGATCCCGACTGCATCAATGCAATTAAGCGGGGCAACTATCGATGGGATCCCAAAACAGACACCATTCTCTCTGGAACAACAGACCCAGAAGTGATGAATCAATATCAAGCGCACCTATTCCGCGATCAGGTCAGGCGCCGAATCGAAGGGCACTCCTCTCGCATTTGGGCGTTTAATAACGACCACCCGGTTTTAGTCTTGCACGATGATGAGATTAATAATTCTGGCAGCTTAGAAAGGACAACCGATGAGGCAATTGAGCTCATTCGTCAGAAAATGTTCGTTCTATGCCCCTCTTTGCAAATCCGAACGAAGCAAAGCCCAGAGGCCCGTGTCGAAGTGACCCCTATTCTTGCCGGCACAACAGATCAAGCGCTTTGTCGCTCAGTCAGAAAGTCAGATATCCCACTGCCCCCAATCACTTGAGCGCCTCCCTTTCGGAGCGCACCTTTTTATTATCAGCAATCTTCCCCCGTTGGCGCCACTGCTCCTTGCGCGTTGTCACCGTCTGGGGCGCAACACTATTGATTCCCCCTTTTTGAAATACCCTCTTGCCCATTAAGTAAGTCGCAAAAGCCTTTCTATCGGTGTTGGCCGATAAGAAAGCATTGAGTAAAGGGCCCACCGACTCGCGGTTATATGGCCTCAGCTCCTCTTTACCCCCAGGCATGCTCCACACCACAAAATCGGCCTCATTGCCCACGCGAAAGCTCCCCACCTTATTCTCTAAATGGAGCGCTTTGGCCCCACCCAACGTCGAATAGTACAAGATCTTATACCCACTCAACGCATCACCACCCTTCTTTCCCCCCACATCAAAGCTAATCGCCGTCTTCGGAATCAAGTCCCGGTTTTCCTGCCACTTCAAAGAGTAGCTCAGCTCATTGAGCATCCCCACCTCAATCCCAGAACTCCCCACGTCCCAAACAGAAATTGCCTCTCCACAACTCATTCCCGATCCCATTCCCAAAAAAACAGGCAGCATCACATTGGAAAACTCCCCCAATCGGAAAAGTCCCATCCCCAGCTTCATATTGGCTCTTGGACAAAAAGCAACCGATCCCCCCTTTTGAGAAAGAAGGTCAATCGAACCATTGGATAAATAGATCGCCTGCGCGCCAGTAAATCCTTCACCCAGTAATTGGTAGTGGTCGAGCACCTCAAGCGCCGTTGCTGGCTCCCCTTTGATAAAGCTAAACTTCTTCTTCACCTCATAGTCAGCCTCTGGAGTCTGGGCAATAATTGTGTGCACCCAAGGCTCACTCTTTGTCTCCAGCCGATATTCTTCGGCAAGCTTTCGACAAGCAGACAACAAATTGCCCGAACACCCCTCGAGGTAATAGGGAGAAATGGCATAATCAATCCGCCCCTTCCCCTCATATTCCTTCATCAACCCCTTCGATCTGGCATAGAAACTATCGGCATCGACGAGATATTGACCCGGCGCCCTCGCGTCATCATCCATGCCCGCAAGGCCCGAAATCACCCGCATATTCCAGCGTATCGATTCATCAAAAAACGCCCTAACCGACTGGGTAGACGTCGTTGCCATCGCCTGCACCGTTGTTGTTCCCGCTGCAATTGCCAACTGGAAAAACTCTTGAGCAACTTCTCGAGCATATTCGTAATCCTGCAAGCGTACCTCTTCAGGAAGCGCCACATCTTTCAACCAGCGCTCATAACTAATCGCCTGAACCGGCGGGATGTGCATGTGGGCAAACTGAGCATGCATATCAATAAAGCCTGGCAAGATCACCTGATCCTTGTAGGTGACCATCGGATACCCCCCATACTCCTTTTGCAATTTCGCATATTCATCAATGGCAACAATGACCCCATTTTCAATCACCATCAGCCCATCGGCAATAAAGCGAACCGACTCCCACTCTTCATCACTTGAAAACTTTCCAGGAAAATCGACACAATCGATGAACATTCCCCGCACAGTTAACCGTTCAACCCCGTCTGCACCAGCCGCAAGCACAAAGTTAGAGCAGAAAATACTCAGCAAAAAGAATATCCATTTCATCAACCAAAGTCCTGTTGAAAACAATCCAATCTGCAGGTAGAATATAGCCTCACCCTCAAGAAGTCAAATCAAAAGATGGACACAACCCAGCGCCTCATCATCCGCCCCCTCGAACCCCGCGACCAGCCAGCCTTTATCCAAATGCACCAATCTGAAAAAGTGATGCAATTCTTTCCCTCCACCCTTACCCAAAGCCAAGCACTTCAACTCTTTGACACCTTTTCCAACCAAGGCATCTTCGCCATCGAAACAAAAAAGACCCATACCTTCATCGGCATCATTGGCCGTAAACCCATCGACTTTCTTCCCCACCACCCAACAGAACTTCTCTACCGCATCGATGCCCCCTACTGGCGCAAAGGATATGCAACAGAGGCAGCTTCAGCCCTCCTCATACCCGATACAATTGCCATCACAGCAAAGCTCAACCTCCCTTCCCAACGCTTACTCGAAAAGCTCGGCATGCAAACAGACCCCAGCGAAGATTTCCTCCACCCCAATCTCCCAGCAAACCACCCCCTCGCCCCCCACATGATCTACCGATCCAAATAATCTCTACCACTTGTCCCGAAACCCCGTATTCTCTATACTCGTCGGAAATTTACCCCACGAGGAAATGCATGGCACTACAAACACTGACTGGGCTGACCGCATTTGGATGCACGGTTATTGGATCGATGTGTGGCCGTAAAGCACTCGAATTGCACAAACATTACACCGACACCCAAGAAACAGTAAAACAACCGCTAGATCTGGAATTGGCTACAAGTGTTTACGGAGCTCTTACATGTACCAAGCAATATTTTGGCGATGAGCACCCCAATTTCGCACCCCCCAAACCCATACTCAGCCGTACGACCGTCTATTGTTCACGCCACTTGGGTCTTCGCTATGTACCGACAAACGCCCCACCCCTCGTTGCTACGATCTTGTATGGCAAGCGCTTGGAAAGTCGGGTCACCATCGATCACTCTCACCTCTCTTGCAAATCACGTATCGTCACGGTAGAAGGTCTTGAAGAGTCTATCTGGGATGACCCCTATGTGAAAGAAACTATGGAGCGACAGGCCTTTTGCCAGGATAGCACACCCCTTTCAATTCCCGACACAGCTAGAGACACAGTCGTTCGAGAATTAAAATTTCACAAATTTGAATCTTTTGGAAGAGGCCCCTTGACTCTCATTGGAACGATTACAAAAGTCAGTGGGCATCACTGGCAAGTCTCGCCACCTGAAGGCGGAAAACACTTTGCCGTCACGGAAAAAAGCCCCGAGGGATATGCTAACTTTAAAAAAGGTGAGCGCAATTCTCAAATGCGCAATGCCCTCGGATGGATTGCTGCAGGACTTGCCCTTGGCACCCTTTCTGCCCACCTTGCATATGAGTCAGAAAAAGAGCCCCCGCAGGAAGAAGGTCCCCCTAAAAACAACTTATCCCCTCCGTACGGGGGTACATTTCCATTAGCCCGATAGGAAGGAAAGATTATGGTCTCAGCCGCGTTTGGATACATATCTGCAACAGGTCTTGTTTGTGCTGCCTATCAGAGCAGCAAACATGCATTTGAAGCGAGAAAACTCGCCGATGACACTGATTTAGCAGCACAAGCCTCACTCCCCAAAGAAGGGGAAGACGGGTGCTATGCCTGCACCACATGGCACTCTGACTATGAGCTAAAGAGGGTCACAGTCGTTGAGCAAAGAACCTGGATGCGCCGAGTCGTCCAACTCTGTATTCCCCAAGCAGTCCTCGGCAAAGGAAAAGAACCCACAGAACTCCATCATCCCGATCTTGCGACCTGGGAGGGACACCAAATCTGCTTTCAAACTTTCACATATCGGGAAATTCAGCAGGATCTCAGCGCACACAATCTTCACATGGACCCTCGCGCCAAGCGATTCAATGCAAAAGGGGAAATTTTTCCTCCACACACCCAACTCACTCTCATTGGCTGTATTCAGCGGCGAAACGGCAGCCTTGTTGTCACTCCTCCAAAGAGAAATAAATCCTTTATCATTACAACCCTCACCTCAGCTCGATTTGCTGAGTACAAGCGACTCCTCGCACGCTTGCATGTGATAAAAGCTGCAGCCTTTTCAGGGGCAGCACTAATGATCGGCCGCGAGATGCGCATGGAGCGAAAGTCTTAACTGAAGGAGAAACAAATGGCACTATCAACATTGGCAACATTTGGAGGGCTGGCCTCATTTGGATGCGCGGTTATTGGATCGATGTGTGGCCGTAAAGCACTCGAATTGCACAGACAACACACTGATATCCAAGAATCCGCAAAAGAACCACTCTCATTCCTAACAGGTAGACGTATCTATGCAATATTCACATGTAAAGAAGGCTTTGATTATCCTAGCTATGTGCCAGGTAAACCCCTACTCAGCCGAACAATCCACTTCTGCCCACGCCACTTAGGCCTTCGATCTGAACCTGAAAAAGCCTCATCTATTGTTGCTGCCATCTTATATGGCCGAGTCACCCCTCCAGTCGTCAAAGTTGATCACTCATCTCTCATCTACTGGTCCCGTGAAGTCCAATTCGAAGGGCTTGAAAAGGCTACATGGGACAACCCTTGTGTAAAAGAAACCATCGTACCGCAAGCCGATTGCAGGGATGATACTCCCCTTACACCACCTGACAATGCCAAAGATAAGGTAATTGATGAAATACAGCATACAAGATATGAATCTTATAGAAAAGGCCCCTTGACATTCGTAGGAATGATTTCAACAAATGATCACGAAGTCTGGCAAATCTCTCCACCTGAAGGGAATAAACACTATGCTGTAACCGACAAGAGTCCTACTGAATATGCTGAGTTCAAAAAAGAAGAGCGCAATTCTCAAACCCTGCGAGCCATCAAATGGATCGCGGGAGGACTTGCCCTTGCGGCCCTTTCTGCCCGACTCGCATGCAAGTCAGAAAAAGATCCCCCACAGGGAGAAGAGCTGCTAAAAACAACTTATCGCCCACATACAGCCCTACAATTCCATTAACCCAGTAGAAAGGAAACATCATGGTCTCAGCTACGTTTGAATACAAGTGGGCAACAGGTCTCGTCTGTGCTACCTTTTCTGGGGCAGCACTAATGATCGGCCGCGAGATGCGCATGGAACGAAAGTCTTAACTGAAGGAGAAACAAATGGCACTATCAACATTGGCAACATTTGGAGGGCTGGCCTCATTTGGATGCGCGGTTATTGGATCGATGTGTGGCCGTAAGGCACTCGAATTACACAGACATTTTACCGATACTCAAGAAGCAGCAAACCAACCACTAGATCTACAATCAGCGACAAGTGTTTACGGAGCCCTTGTGTGTACTGAACAGAACTTTGGCTTTGAGCATCCCAACTTCGTACCATATAAACCCCTGCTCACTCGAACGATCCGCTTCTTACCTCACCACTTGGGCCTTCGATATGAGCCCGAAAAAGCCTCACCCATTGTTGCTGCCATGATGTACGGCGAATCCTCGCAAAGCGTCGTCGAAATTGATCACTCTCATCTCTGTTACCGATCGCGTGTGATCACAGTGGAAGGGCTTGAAAAGTCTACATGGGACACCCCCTTTGTAAGAGAAACCATGGAACGACAAACCTTTTGCCGGAATAGCGCTCCCTTTGCAATGCCTGACACAGCCAAAGACAAAGTCATTCAAAGATTATATCTCCAAAGATACGAATCATTTAAAAGAGGCCCCTTAACCCTCATCGGGACAGTTTCAAAAGTCGATGGATACCGCTGGCATATCTCTCCACCCGCAGAGGGAAAACACTTTGCTGTCACGGAAAAAAGTCCCAAGGAATATGCTAACTACAAACAAGGTGAGCGCAATTTCCAAATCCGAAATGCCATCGGATGGATTGCCGCAGGACTTGCCCTTGGCACCCTTTCTTCCCGCCTCGCCTGTAGATCAGAGAAAGAAACACAAGAGGAAGCATATCCCCTTAGAAACATCTTAGACCCCCGTACTTGCGTCCATTTCGACTAGTCCGAACCTCTTTAAAAGTGATTGGTTCCCTTCATCTCGATCACCTTTGGCTCAATCACGCTCTGCTGCCCCCGTCGCAAATTACGCCCCGGCTTGGGCAAAGTCAAGTCCACCTCGACAACATCGAGACTGCTATAGGTGCGAAACCAAATCTTGTAATTGGTCAAATCCTTAACGCATATCCATTGAGTGTAATCGCCAGCAGTCCCATTCTCATTGCGAATCGTCCCGAATGGAATATCTAGCCGATTGAGAATGTGGAAAGCGAGAAGAGTATTTTGCTTCGCATCAGGTGGACTCACCGCAAAATTTTTCAAAAGGGACATAATGATGAATCGATCAGGAGGTGTAGAAGTGCCAGGCAACCCAGTTTGCCCCGATCCCTGACCCGTTTGATTAAATTTTTCACCATCCAAGGTCATCGAGTGAGCGTTAAGAGGCGAAACGCTAATGTAGTTTCGAATATTCGTCACATGCCAATCAAAAGGAGGATCATTGGTCAACACACCCACATGATCCTGGTAGACCACCATCTTTCCCTCAATAAATTCAACAACAATAGACTCTCCACTCTTATCAGAGATGAAAAAATGAAGGGGTGGAATCTGCCGAAGCTCAGGCTCTATCTCAGGATAAATATTCATCGCATGAAGCTCTTCTTCAGCCTCAGCCACATTTCGACAGTTCCCTAACAAGTAATTGCCCACCTGCATTAAGGAAATAGACATCTTCCTAGAGCCACGATCAAATTCAGGGTACTTACCATTCGTAAACCAAAGGGCGCTGAAATTCAACCCCATCTCATTGAGACCATCAGAAGCTACATCCTGACCGAGTGCAGTAAAAGAAGTAAACTCATACTTACTCCTCCACCGGTTTTCCTTCATTCCAGAAATCTTGTCGACAAACTCCATCCCCTTTGGATGAACAATCACCTGACTCTCCAGATCAAGGGCAAACTCCATCGAACGCCCCGATGTAACCGTTCCATCTTGCGCTTTAATCATGAAACTCGAGCACCCAAAACAGGCACTCATCATAACCACAGTTAACAAGCAAAATAGGAAAAAAATACGCCTCATCAAAAGATCCTCTCACTAGATCGACTAGTCTTGAGTCATACTAAGAATGAAAAAGATGCGCAAGAAAATTTTTTATCCCCAGCTACATGAACAGCAACACTTGGATGCAGAAAAGAAACAGCTGATAAGCGGCAAACCCAAGTGCAGGGGCATGAAAGCTAAGAGCTACAGTGTATCACCAGATTAGGTTAGCTAGGGTGGGGTAAAAGTTGGGAGCGGGCAGACTCGAACTGCCGGAGGCCGAAGCCGAGGGAGTTACAGTCCCTTGCAATTGCCACTATGCGACACTCCCAGAAAATTTGCTGACGGAGGGACTCGAACCCCCAACCGTCTGATTACAAATCAGATGCTCTACCATTGAGCCACGTCAGCAAAGACAGGTTGATTCATTCCAGAGATCGTCTCTGACGAATGGGCATCATGTTACACAAGAATCATTTTTTTGACAAGTGTTTACTCACTCTTTTTTTCATCTTCGTCATTCTTTTTTTCCTCTTCTTGTGCCGGCTTGGGGATTTTCTTCCCCATCAAGCTCGCGACCTTATCATTAGTTGTACTTCCAGATGAAATCACACGCGTATTGTATTTCTGCATCCCCGTCTTTCCTGCGCAACACTTCTTATACTTCTTTCCCGAACCACATGGGCATGGGTCATTCCGCCCAACTCTATCCATACTTTCCTCTCATATTTCTATTGAAATTCATACCAGAATAGGACAAAATATACCCAAAAACAATGAAAATGTACAGCGATTTAACTTCCCCCACCCAGACACTCCTCCCAATCGCATCGCCCCCCTGGTCAAAACTAGGCAAGCGACTCGAGGCGATGATTCGAAAAACCCTCTATGAGCACAATTTATTTGAGGATCAAAAGAAGATTGGAATTGCCCTCTCAGGGGGAAAAGATTCACTCACTCTCCTCTACCTTCTCTGTTCCATCAAGGGGCGCGGCTTCCCCGACTATGAGATCGTCTGCTTCCATGTGAGTGGCAAATTCTCTTGCGGCCCCGGCATCACCACCCAGTTTCTCGAGTCAATCTGCAAGCACCTAGAGGTCCCACTTGTAGTCAAACACTCCGATATCGAGGTGGACAAGCTCGAATGTTATGGCTGCTCACGCAATAGACGCCGACTCCTCTTTGAGGCGGCAAAAGAGCATGGGGTCAAAACCATTGCCTTTGGTCACCACTTTGATGACCATGTTGAGACAGGCATCCTCAACCTCTTCCACAAGGGAGAATTTTCCGGTATGCTCACCAAGCTCAAAATGGTCAAATTTGGAATTACCATTGTCCGCCCTCTTATCCTCTTCCGGGAAAGTCAAATCAAAGAATTTGCCAAACAATATGGGTTTAATCGCATCACCTGTCAATGCCCAGTGGGACAAACCTCCAAGCGAAAGGATGTCAAAAAACTTATTACCCAAATTGAAAAAGAATTTCCCCACGCCCAAACCAACCTCTTTATCGCCCTTGAAAAATTTGGATCCAAAGGAGCCATAAAAGACTAGTTTTTTAATCGGATTTGGGTTTTAATTTTCCATTATGTTAGGGACTCAACTCATTGCAATTGGGCTTTATATAGCCATCCTACTCGGCATTGGAATTGCCTCCTATCGAGCCATTCGAAATGCCAACGACTTTATCCTTGGCTCACGCGGGCTCAACTTCTACATGACTGCGTTTGCGGCCCATGCAAGCGACATGAGTGGCTGGATCTTTCTCGCCTACCCTCCCCTCATCTACTCCCAAGGGCTTATTGGGGCATGGGTGGCCCTCGGACTTACCTTTTTCATGTTCTTAAACTGGCAATTTGTCGCCCCACGCCTTAGGCTGATGACTGAAAAATACAACAGCTTAACCATCTCCTCTTTTTTGGAGAGTAGGCTCAATGACACAACTGGCACCATTCGAATTTTTACAGCAGCTATCACCCTCTTTTTCTATACGATCTACATCTCAGCTGGGCTGGTGGCATTGGGGCTATTGATCCAATCGGTCTTTAGTATTCCCTACGCATTTGCTATTTTGGCCGGCATATTGGTCGTCGTCCCCTATCTCTTTTTTGGGGGGTATATCACCCTTGCCTGGACCGATTTGTTTCAGGGGATTTTCCTATTGGCAGTCATTCTCTTTGTTCCCCTCTATGCCCTTGGTCAGGTGGGATGGTTTGGCCCCATTGTCCATGCATTTGAGACCTCTAGTCACTTGAAAGGGTTCTTTCCAGGTGCAAATGCGACTGCTTGGGTGGCCGCTGTTTTCAGCTTTTGTGGATGGGGATTGGGCTACTTTGGCCAGCCTCATATTATTACCAAGTTTATGGGAATCAGGAATCCTGCTGAAATTCCCAAGTCCAAGTATATCGGAACTGGATGGCAAATTCTTGCTCTGGGGGGATCAACTCTGATTGGCCTTGTGGGCATTGTTTACTTTCCAGATGGGCTGAAAGATACCCAGTTGCTCTTTGTTAATATTTGCAATGACTTGTTCCCAACCTTTATCAGCACTATAATTATTTGCGCGATTTTGGGAGCGACGGTGACTGTGATGGACTCGCAAATTTTGATTGTGGTTTCCAATATCACTGAAGACTTCTACAAGAAGATTGTGCGGAAGACGGCCAAATCAAATGAACTGTTGATTGTCTCGCGAGTGAGCATCTTTTTTGTCGCTGCCATTGCCTATGTCATCGCCTTAGCCAATCACACGACCATTTATGGGTTGATCTCCTATGCTTGGTATGGACTGGGCGCCTCATTTGGCCCCATTATTATCTACTCACTCTTTTCCAAGCGGGTCAATAAGTATGGGGCGTGGGCGGGATTGCTGAGTGGGTCGGTCTTGGCAGCTGTTTGGCCACTGGTCAATGACTGGTTTGAGATCAGCGTACCGACGTTGATTCCAGGTTTTGTTGTTGGCTTTTTTTCCATTTGGATTGTCTCTTTAATCACTGCTAGTAAATCGAAGGAAAAAGAGATTGAGATGGAGCTCTAACGAGTTTGCTCTTTAATGGAACGATCAAAGTCATCGAGGCGGTGAAGGGCATCTCTTTCGAGGTTTTCGATGAACTCTTTGCAATTTTCTATCGTATAAACTCGATCAAGCTCTTCTGCTAGAAGATCGCTGACAATCGATGAGTCAAAATCAGGAGCGTAGGTGGGATTCTTAATTTGGCTTTTCTTTGCCTGAATCATGAGATCGCAAAGTTTATTGATCTTCTTGCGAATTTTGTTTGAATGAGCCAAGAGATCGTCATATGTCTCGATGTTTTGGAGATCATGGATAAGGGAACGGCAAAGAGATTCCCCCTCGTTTTTAAAATCAGCACTTGTGGAGGGAGCGCAGGCGGTGAGCAGGGTGAGTATCAGGATGGTGAATAGACCTTTCATGGGATCGATTCTAGATGATTGGTGGGGGAAAGGGAAGTTTTTTTTTAAAGATGTAAGAAAAAAGGACGAAACCTCTTGTGATAAATTTGAAGATAGGTTAAATTATTGCCATCTTTCACGACGAGTGAGGGAAGAGACAGAGGGCGCATAGCTCAGCTGGTTAGAGCGTCTGTCTTACACACAGAAGGTCAGAAGTTCGAATCTTCTTGCGCCCAACAGTTGAGCGGAGATCG
>JAJACM010000009.1 GCA_022601545.1 Chlamydiia bacterium
ACCCTCCTTCAAAAATTCAAAGGCGGCTCAAAAGCGACCGAAATGTTTGAGGCGTAAAGGTTCTACTCCTATGCGGATTTTGTGCCGCCAGTGGCGGTTGCAAAAGCCAGCAGGAGACCCCCTCAGACGAGCTTGGATTTTTCGCTGCACTTTGCAGCCTGACCCCCTCCAGTAGTACGTACGGGTACAACGGAGGGGGTCAGGGTGTGAAGGGCCCGAAAAAACGAGCTCGCCCTTCCTTTTCCCTTTTTTTATGGGGGGACCCATAAAGTGATGGCTATTATTTTAGGGGAAGTGTATGATGGCGCTGTTGAAAATCAATGTGTTGGGAAAAATGTCTCAAAATCTGAAGATTATCTTATCAAACCTCGCCGGGGATAAGCAGGAATTATTTGATGAGGTGGTGACTGCTGATGAATTGCGGTTGGATGGGCCCGAGCTGGGGTTTGAAGATCCGGCTGTGAGGGTGAAGGGACAGGCATATATCACCTCCGACATGCTGATTATTCAATATACGCTATCAATTTGGCCTCTATTTGTGTGCAAGATATGCAATGAGAGGTTCCCTTCCCCTATGGAGATTGATAAGACAACACACGCTGAGGAGCTCTCAAATATTCGTGATGGTATATTTGATTTGAGTGAGCCGGTTCGAGAGCATATTCTCCTCGAATTGCCCCGATTTAGCGAGTGTAATGATGGAAATTGTCCCGATAGGGTTGAAGTAAATAAATACATTAAATAAACTGGATTCAAAAAATCGTCGACACAACGAACGATGCAAAAGAAAATTTGGAGAATTAACTCATGGCAGTACCACGCAGAAGACACTCGCACGCACGGACAAACACAAAGCGCGCCCACCATGCCAAAGTAGCAGTACAAACCATTAGCTGCCCAAATTGCAAGGCTCAGAAGGCATCACACAAGATTTGCCCAAGCTGTGGCCAGTATAAGGGACGCTCATATGGGAAGAAAGAAGAGGCAGTAGGCGAAACTGCATGAGTGAGCGGGTAGCCCGAATTGGGATCGAACTCATGGGGGGAGACCGCTCGCCTGCCGAGATCTATAAAGAGCTGATTGAAGAGCTCTCTTCCTACCCCCAACCGATTCATCTCGTCTTCTTCGGCAACAGCGATGTGCTCGAAGGACTGCCGAGAAACTGCAATCAGGTGGTGATCTCTTTTTACCCCACAAGTGACATCATCACGATGGATGATGACCCTGTCAAAGTAATTCGGGAAAAACCCAACTCTTCCCTCTCAGTCGCCATTAAAATGCTCCGGGAGGGAGAAATTGATGCACTTGTCTCGAATGGGAATACAGGCGCCCTCATTGCTGTGGCCAAGACCTATCTCAAAATGATGGACCAGATCTTGCGCCCGTGCCTCCTTGCCTTAGTGCCTACAAGACAACACCCCGTTGCCGTTCTCGATGTGGGGGCCAACACCACTTGCCGATCTGAACACCTCTATCAATTTGCCATGCTTGGCCTCGCCTATCAAAAAACCCTCGGCATGCTCTATCCCAAGGTTGCTATTCTCAACATTGGCTCAGAAAAGCACAAGGGGCGGATTGAGCACCGGAAGCTCTATGAGAAGATGAGCGAATTTGGCATGCAAGAGCGTTGGGACTACCCAATTTTTGCCGGCAATCAGGAGAGCCCCGATCTCTTCGAGGCGCGCGCTGATGTCTATGTCACGGATGGTTTTTCTGGAAATATGTTCCTCAAAACACTTGAAGCGGTCTCCCAGTTTGTCTTCCGCGGACTCCCGGCGGCAAACCCCGAGTCTGAGCCTCAGGTGATCGAATCGCTCATTCGTTTCAACCAAGCGATCCAGGCAGATTATCCAGGTGCGATTGTCCTCGGCCTCGACAAAGTGGTTCTCAAATGCCACGGTGCGGCAGATGTGAAGCACATCCTCCGCTCCATCCGCGAGGCCCATCACCTCGTCAAGGAAAACTACATCGGCCAAGTCGCTCACTACCTCAATAAGTCGCTGTGATTTTGCTTGCAATCCAGAGGGGTGTAGGATAAACTAGTTCTTTAATCGAGGAAGCGCCATGGTGCAGCCTCATAAAGTGAAATATTGAAAATGAAAGAATTACTCCTCAGCATTGAGCCCAATGAAACGCGGCTCGCCAAGCTCAATAACCGCAAGCTCGACGAGGTGTTGATCGAGCGGAAAAAGTCTCGCCAACTCTCTGGAAATATCTATCGGGGAAAAGTGACCAATATTCTCAAAAACATCCAGTCGGCCTTCATTGATATTGGTGAGGGAGAGAATGGATTCATTCACATCTCTGATATTTTGGAAAATACTCAAAAGTTCCAAGAGATGTTTGATATGGATTTTGACTGGGGTTTTGATGTGAGCAAGTACTCGGCCAATACCCAGAAGGAAAAGGACATTAATAAGCTGCTCAAGCAAGATGAGGCGGTTTTAGTCCAGGTGGTCAAAGAGCCAATTGGAACAAAGGGGGCTCGACTCACCTCCAATATCTCCATTCCTGGCCGGTATCTGGTTTTGCTTCCCAATAGCCAACACCGCGGGGTTTCGCGTAAGATTTCCGATCCTGTCAGTCGTGAGCGACTCAAGCACATTATTAGTGCCTTTGAGATGCCCACTGATATGGGATTAATCTGCCGGACCGCAAGTGTCCATGCGACAACTGATCAATTGATTGAAGAAGCGCATGAGTTGTTGGAGACTTGGAATAAGATTATGCAGGGATTTAATGATTCGAAGGGGTCTGCCTGTCTTTATCGGGAGTCGAACATTGTGAAAAAGGCGCTTGTCACAGCTTTGGATAAGAAGTATGACCGGCTACTCATCGATCACTATCAGACTTACTTGGACTGCTGTCGTCTCCATTCGAGATATGAAAAAGACAAGAAGCTGAAGCTCGAGTTTTATCGGGACAAGGTGCCCATGTTTGAGCGTTTCAATGTCGAAAGGGAGATTGAGCGATCACTAAAGCGCAAGATTTGGATGCAGAGTGGGGGTTATCTCTACTTTGAGAAGACTGAGGCGATGCATACAGTCGATGTCAACTCGGGGCGGAGCTCTCAGAATGATCCCAAGCAAGATGTGGAAGAGACGCTTGTGCAGATCAATATGGAGGCTGCAGAAGAAATTGCTCGCCAATTGCGCATTCGGAACGTGGGTGGTCTGATCATTTGTGACTTCATCGATATGCGCTCGCGTAAAAACCAAAGACGGGTACTCGATCGGCTAAAAGAGGCGATGAAGGAAGACTCGGCCAAGTGCACCATTCTTTCTATGAGTGAGTTTGGGCTGGTTGAGATGACTCGCCAGCGGACACGTGAAAGCCTCATGCAAATTCTCTGTGACACTTGCCCCTACTGCGATGGGAGTGGGATGGTCAAAAATTATGAGAGTGTCTCTGTTGAGATCGAGCGGGCAATCCGACGCGCATTTGTGGCAGAGGGAGAGCGGGCGATCGAGGTGCGCATGCACCCCGAAGTGGATGCGTATATTGCAAAAACTGATAAAGGGCTCATCCAGAAGATGGCGGAAAAATTGGAATGTAAGGTATCATTTGCAACCGATGATAACTTTCACACAAGCCAATTTGAAATTGCAGCCATCCCATAGGTGATATGATGAACTCAGAAACAACTGTTTTTTCCTCTTTTTCCGACATTCTAACTCATTACCAAAAGAAAGAATGCTTCTCCCCCAAGATCTTTGAGATCTGCAAGGGTTTTTATGAGGCCTACCGACAGGTGCTTAAACACCTGGGACGGCACGAAAGTGACTATCTAGATGTATGTGCAAATCATATGCAATACATTGAGAAGCAAATTGTCACCCCTTACCAATTTGAGCCCTACCATCACGCCATCCGCGATCCCGACTATTATCAGTTTGGAATAGATTGCATCAGTGGCCTGGTCGACCAAGAAACCTCTACGGTTGGTGGGAAAGAGAACCTTGAAAAGATTGTTGAGTATCTCAAGAAGGGAGAGAATGTCATTTTCTTTGCCAACCACCAAATTGAGGCAGATCCCCAATGTCTTGCGATTCTCCTCCGAGATTTGGCCCCTGAATTGGCAAAAGAGACAATTTATATTGCCGGTGACCGGGTTGTGAGCGATCCTTTGGCTGTCCCCTTTAGCATTGGCCTCAACTTGCTCTGCATTTACTCGAAGAAGTACTTCACCATTCACCCAGAAGAACGGGAGTCTAAGCAGCTACACAATAAGCGAGCGATGCAACAACTGAGTGAAGTGCTAAAAGAGGGTGGAAGATCTGTTTTCCTCGCACCGAGTGGTGGGAGGGATCGCAAAAACGATCAAGGGGAACTCGAAGTGCATCCATTCGATCAACAAAGTATTGAGATGTTCCGCCTAACAGCGAAAAAGTCGGGTGTCAAAACCCATTTCTTCCCCTTAATGCTCAAAACCCACTGCATTATGCCACCTCCTGAATCCATCCAAGTGGAGCTTGGTGAAACGCGCCACACTGAAGGGGGCGCGATCCATGCAACCTTCTGCGATGAAGTGGATATGGATCAATTTGAAAAAGCTGGCATCAAAGATAAGCACGAAATCCGCCGCCTGCGCGCCGAAGAATTCTGGCAACAGGTCGCAAAAGCCCATAATTCGACTCCCAACTAAAGGATCCCATATGAAAAAATCATTTTTCCTCCTCGCTTCACTATTCACATGTCTATTTGCCACTTGCCAAGCAAGTGAGACTCCTGCTCAACCCTACACCGTGATTGTTCTCTTAGAGGCAAGTGCTGGTCAGGAAGAAGCACTCAAGCAAGCGCTTACCTACATTGCAGAGGAGAGTCGAAAAGAGAGCAGCTGCATTGAGTACCACGTCCACCAAGATGCCACTTCACCTGCCAAGTTTGCCCTCTATGAAAAGTGGGAGAGTCAAGCGCTTCATCAGGAGCAGTTCAAGAAATCGTACATCCTAGAATTTGTCACTAAGGCTGAAACTCTTCTTGCAGGCCCCTATCAAGGTCTCTTTGGCGAAGAAATTGCACTCGTTCAATAATCGAGCATTTGTTTTTCCAACTCTAGATCATTTCGTGTCGTCCCGAAAGAAAATTTTCATGGCGAGAGAAATTTTGTTCGTTTAGTATGAGCAAGAGTTCAATCAAGAGGATCGATATGAAAAAAATTGGGTTTGTGCTGTTTTTTCTCGGCTTAACAACACTTGGCATCACTTTGCCGAGCAATCAAAAGTATGAAATGATCGAAGAGCAAAGTGGACTTGTGATCAAGACCCCCGCTTTGCAAAATCGGAAAACAGCCAAATTGCGCCTCAACAATGGTCTTGAGGCTTACCTCATCTCTGATCCAGATACCGACAAGTCAGCTGCCGCCCTGGCTGTCCATGTGGGTAGCTGGGACGATCCGCACGAATATCCGGGGACTGCCCACTTTTGTGAACATATGTTGTTCATGGGGAGTAAAAAGTATCCCGATGAGAATGAGATTTTCCGCTATGTCTTCGACCATGGGGGAAATTTGAATGCCTATACCGCTCCCGATCGAACAGTCTATATGTTTTCAATCAATAATGAGGCATTTGAGCAAGGGCTCGACCGCTTTGCCCGCTTTTTTATCGACCCTCTCTTTAATCCAAGTGGGATTGGGCGTGAGCTCAACGCAGTCGATCAAGAGCATATGAAAAATATCGAGCACGATGGGTGGCGTGAATGGATGATCTTTAAAGAATTGGGAAATCCCAACCATCCCAACGCCCTTTTCTCGACTGGAAATGCCGAAACGCTAGGGCATATCCCCCGCGATACCCTTGTCAACTGGTATGAGAAGAACTATAACGCAGATGAAATGCACCTTGTCATCTGTTCCAAAAAATCGATTCAAGAGCTGACACAGCTTGTTGTGACGAGCTTTTCAGATATTCCCAAACGCCCTCACCAAGCCCCTGACTACACCCATATGATGAGCGAACATCAGCTGGGCCATATGTTATATATTCAACCCATCCGCGAGTACCGCAAGCTCTCCTTCTCGTGGGAGTTACCGCGCCACCTCGTACATGATTCAGATTCTCACTCTGCGGATCTAGTCGCCTATACTTTGGCAAATAAAAGTGAAAACTCCCTCTTTGAGTATCTCAAGCAAAAAAGTTTGGTTGAAGATGTCGATATCGAAGTGGAGCGAGTAGGATCTGATGCCCTTTTGGTCAAGTTGGAGTTTGACCTGACCAAAGAGGGGCTGGACCAAGTAGACACAATTGTTGAGGCCACCTTTTCTAACATTCACTTGATTCAAAATGAAGGGGTCCCTCCCCATATTTTCCAAGAATTGAAGACGATGCAGGAGCATAAGTATAGCTTTCAGTCGAGAAAGGAAACTTTTAACTTTGTGAGCTCAACTGCCCACATACTTGTCGATGAAAAGCTCGAGACATTCCCTCGCAAAAGCCTTATCCCTACCTCCTATGACAAGAAGAAGATTGATGAGATTGTCTCTTACCTCACTCCCCACCGCTGCCTTTACACGGTTATCGCCCCAAGTGCCCTCACCGGCATTGAGATGAAAAAAAAGGAGAAATGGCTTGGAGGTGAGTATGCACTTGTTAAGGTTAGCGATGACAAGCTTAAAAAATGGGCAAGAGCGTCCCATATCTCAGAAATTGGCCTACCCTACCCCAACCCGTTTGTCCCCTCAAGTTTGAGCCTGCCTCAGACAAGTGAGGTAGAAGACTTGGTTCCAACTGCTGTTGTCAATGAGAGCAAAGGACGGATCTACCACGCAGGTGATAAGCGCTACTTTGTGCCTGAAGGTGTCATTCAGCTCAACTTTAAGTCTCCCTTTATCGATGGCACGCCCCGCAGCACAGCTTTGATTAACCTTTTTTCTCTTTCACTAAATAAGGCTCTTTCACCTACCTTTTCTCAAGCTGCTCGCGGTGGACTCTATGCCTCGACTTCTCAATCTAATTTGGGATTAAAGCTCAATATTTCAGGGTATACAGCGAAGAATGAGCTTTTACTCCGTGCGATGATTGACTATTTTGCAAAGCCCAAGCTAGATATAAAGGACTTTGAGCTGGCAAAGGAAGAGTTGCTAAGCGACTATGATAATCGATCAAAAGCGCTCCCCTTCTTCCGGGCTCGTGAGTTGATGGGAAGTATGCTCTATAATACCAAGCCCACATCAGATGAGCTTGTACAAGCGCTTTCTTCCATTACATTTGCCGAATTTAAAGAGTTTGCCGACCACCTCTTCGAGTTTTGCTTTGTTGAGGGGATGGTGACAGGAGATGTAAGTTCTGAAGCAACAACCGCGATGTGGTCGATGGTCAAAGAGCGTCTCCGCTTTTCAAATTTTCAAAGTGATCAAGCCCCCCAAAAACGGATTTTAGTCCTTCCAGATGTTTCCGGCCCATTCATTGTCCAACACCACTCCCCCTCACAGGGAAATGTGGCGCTTTTAATGGTCCAGTGTGGAGACTTTACCTTTGAGAAGCACGCCTCCCAACAAATTTTGGGCAAAGTGTTACAAGAGGCATTTTTCTCTACTTTACGCACCAAACAACAAACAGGCTATATCGCCAAGAGCTGGGAGCAAGAGTCTGAAAAGCAACTCCTCTTCTTCTTTGGGGTTCAGTCTTCCTCGCATCAGCCTGAAGAGTTACTCGCCCGCTATGAGCTCTTCTTGGAAGAGTTTATGCGTGAGTTTGACGAAAATATTCCCGAGAAGCGTTTTGAAAATGTGAAGCAAATGTTGATCACTTCTTTGAAGATGCCCCCTCCCAACCTGCTCGATAAGAGTTCTGAGCTCAATGCGCTTGCTTTTGAGCACCAGGGAGATTTTGCATACGATCAAAAGCAAATTATCGCTCTAGAAAAGCTCGACTTTGCCACATTTAAGGCCCAAGCAACAGAGTTTCTCTCCCGCCATAATAAGCGACGGCTAGCACTTGAAATTTTTGGCCGACCGAGCAGCCCCTCTGACTTTAAGTATGAGGTGCTCTCCTCGGATCGGGTGATTCAAATGGGAAATTATGTCTCAAGTGCTGAGATTGCAAGCGAGGATTTAAGCGACTAGCTCATGTTGTGGAAGACAGCATCGACATCTTCGAGGTCTTCTAGCCACTCGATGAGAGCGAGATTTTGCTTTGCAGTTTCCTCATCACAGTCCACTTTGGTTTTGGGCACCATTTCAAGCTCTGCCGAGGTGGACTTAACCCCCTTCTCATCGAGGAAGTCTTTAATGCTCATGAGCTGGTCGGGCTCTGTATAAATGACAAATGCCTCATCGATTTCTTCAATATCTTCTCCACCACACTCCAGGATGAGCTCTAAAAGAGAATCCATCGTATGCCCCTCTTTTCCAACTTGAATCACCCCTTTCTTATCAAAGTTGAATGCAACAGAACCTGGAGAGGCAATGGTCCCTCCCCGCTTGTTTGTCGCAATGCGCATTTCACTCATCGCCCGATTTTTATTGTCGGTCATCACATCGACAATGAGCCCTACACCACCAAAGCCATAGATCTCGTAGCTAAGCTCATCGTAATCGGCTTGGTCTTGTGAAGAGGCTTTTTTGATATTTCTTTCGATGTTGTCATTGGGTAAGTTAACTGCTTTGGCTTTTTGAATCGCTAAGCGGAGCTTGGGATTGGCATCTGGGTCAGGTCCCCCCTGCTTGACTGCGCTGATAATTTGCTTTGTCACGCGGCCGAACACCTTTCCTTTGATGGCATCAGCTCTTCCTTTTTTGTGCTTGATGTTTGCCCATTTACTATGACCTGCCATTCCTACAACTCCTTTTGCATGAGCACCTTATCAACGCGCCCTGTTTTTTCTTTTAGAAATTTTTCCTGCACTCCATATTCTTTAAACCCGAGCTTAGTATATAGCCCTATTGCCGGGTTCCCCTTATATACTTCGAGGTGGAGAAGTGTAATTTGAAACTTTTCTTTTGCTAACTTCATCAGCTCTTCCATTAATTGGGTTCCAATGCCACGACCGCGAAATTCGGGATCAAGTACAATGGAAAATAGGCATTGATGCTTGAGTGCTTTAAATGCATTCACGTAAAGGTGGGCAAAACCACACGGGACTCCATCCCACTCAGCAGTTAGCGCAGCACCCATAGGACAATAGCCCATGCTAATCCGGGCTGCATCTTCAATTTCAAGTGGTCCCTCAATTGGAAACCAGCTATAAATCTTTGGATCTGCGAGCCACTTTTTCAGATAAGGCTTGTCTTGTTCATTTCCCAGGCGAATGGTTAGGTGATCGGCGAGTTTCATGCTAGTGCTACCTCATAAAGGGTGCGGGGATAGTATTCTCCCTCTTTTTGAAAGTACTTATCTTGAAAGACCACCTGATGAAATCCATGTTCTTTAAGAATATTGGTCATCGGGCAGTTTCCGTAGAGTTCAAAGTGGAGGGTTTCTAGCTTAAAGTAGTTTTTGCCTAGATGCTTAAGGTTTTTCACCAGCGAGGATCCAATTCCCCTCTTCTGATACTCCTTATCCACTAAAACATACATCTGAGCAAGATACGCCACTTTCTTATATGGAGACAAAAACAAGGTACCAATCCCTACCACCTTTCCCTCATAAAGGGCGGTTAGACTACATTTATAGCGAGTATAGCTCATCCAGTTGCGACAGAGTAGTTCGAGCTCTTTTTCATCGGAAACGGGAAACCACATTTGGTTACCCTCTTGTCTCATCATGTAAGCAAGCTCTGTTAAGTCGCTCGGCTCGGTGTAACGTATATCGTATTTATCATCTGTTGTGATATCTTGTGTCATGATTTCTTTCCTTTGAGATAAGCAATGACAAATGGATCAATCTCTCCATTCAATACAGCCTCAGCATTGCCCTCTTCATGCTTAGTCCGCGTATCTTTTACTAGGCAATAAGGCTGCAAAGTATAGCTGCGAATCTGCGATCCCCAGGCAATTTCTCTTTTGGCCCCACTCAACTCTTTAATCGATTCGGCCTTTTCCTCTACCTTAAGCTCGTAAAGTTTGGACTTCAGCATCTTCATGCATCGCTCCCGATTGTTGGCTTGAGAGCGTTCTTTTTGAGAAGAGACCACAATTCCAGTTGGATTATGGGTCACGCGCACTGCGGAATCGGTCGTATTGACGTGTTGCCCTCCCGCCCCGGTTGCGCGAAAAGTGTCCACCCGCAAATCTTCAGGAGCAATATCGACCACTATGTCATCTTCAATGATGGGGACAATGTCGACAGAAGCAAAACTGGTATGCCGCTTCGCATTTGAATCAAACGGGGAAATCCGGACCAAGCGGTGGACCCCTTTTTCTGCACTACAGTAGCCATAAGCATACTTACCCTCAATCCGGTAGGTAATACTTTTGATGCCAGCTACATCCCCTGGAACCAAATTTTCTACCTCAACCTTCCACCCTTTCTTAGCTACCCACCGCTCATACATGCGAGAAAGCATTAAGGCCCAATCACACGATTCTGTCCCCCCTGCCCCTGCATTGATACTCAAATAACAATTTTTAGCATCAAACTCGCCAGAAAGCATTCGGTCAATTTCGAGCTTTTCAAGTGCCTTCTCAATTTGAGCCACCTCATCGAGCATCTCCTGCTTTAAGGCGCCGTCATCTTCACTCAACACCTCGGGATAGAGCTCAATAATTCCATCGAGCTGCCCGTCTAACTTGTCGATTGGCACTACCCAATCTCTAATTCCATTTGCCTCACTAATGACTCTTTGAGCGCTCTCTTGATCGTCCCAAAAGGTGGGGCTCTCCATTAGTTTTTCTAAACGGGCGAGTTCACTTCTCTTTTCATCCAGGTCAAAGTGACCCCCTTAGATCGCATAATCGACCTTTTAGAGATTCCAGTTGACCGCCTAATTCTTCAAACACGTTTCACCTTTAGCATTTGCCCTACGAGGGTGTTCACATTGATCCGTCGATTTTAACCCAACAGGAGATTTTTTTATATAGAAAGATGTAAAATATTCCTCCCCGCATCCCCCCCTAATTTAAAGGTCAAAAAAAAGCTTGCGTTTACTTTATTCTCCCCTCACCGATATAATACGCTACCGATCGCTATAAATAAAAACGCATCGAGGAAGCGAATTCTTAAATTTGCGTTTACATTAACTTTATCTAGGAGACGTTATAATGGCATCAGACGTATGTTCACACACAGCTAATTTTTTAGGCCCTATTGTTGACGGAGTCAATGGTAGCTGCCAATTTCTAGCAGACAATCTGGGCGGAGTCATCGAATTTGGAAATGATACTTTCGCAACGGTTGCAGACTGGTCAGCACCCGCTTTGCAAGCAATGGGTGATTGCTACGCAGAAATTGCACCAGAAGCAGAACAACTATTTAACGCAGTAGGCCAGTTTGCAAATGACTTTTTTGCTGCTGCAGCTCCAGTTCTTGCTCAAGGTTGGGCTGATTTTGCCGCTGTTGCAAGTAATGCCGGTGTAGAGATTTGTGCATTTGCAGGCACTGCAGGCACAGCAGCTGCTGATTTCTTCGCCGAGCTAGCTGACCAAATCTCCAATATGGTCAAGTAAGCTGATAAATTCGCGATTGAGACTAAGAGAGATCGTCCGATCATCTTCTGTCTCGTATTGCCAAAAAGGCCCCTGTGGTTCCCCCTTTGGTTCAAGGGGCCTTTTTTCAACCTCAAGAACCCCTTCTTTTTCCCTGGCAATCCAAACCATCCCATCGGGAACCACAAATTTGTGCGCCCCTTTGAATGTCACCCCTTGGGCGATAAATGCGCTACACCCCTCACATACAATATGCAAGCTCTCCTCTCTCTCGAGCCCCCCACTCCAAACCAAATCCTCATCAGATTGCAAACATCCCTTGTTTTCCACCCTAACATCCCTCAAATAGACGCGTCCGGTCCGATCATTATATCGAACAATCCCCTCGTGATCAGCCTCACCCACGAGATTTTCAGCCTCAACTAACAAGCTTCCATTCAATTCAAAGTGGTGGAGAAAGAGATCGGCAATTTCAAGCCTCAGCTCACTGCCATGCGCGATCTTTCCATAGTGGATTTTTTGCGAAACCACAGACCAAAGAGGGCCTAAGCACGGAGCAAAAGAAATGATAAACCCTTCTGTTTCTTTACTAAACGCCTCTCGATTGTTGGGGTCTTCGAGGTCAATCTCACACTGATTGGAAAAAAGGTCAAAGATATTGCGCTTATAATTAAAATAAGCACCTCTGGGCGTTCCTTCTAGGTCACTTGAGCTTTGACTCAACTTTTTTGTCGTTGCAAGCGTTTTACGCCGGATATTAAAGGCCAAAAAGGCAGGTGGGGTTTGCCCTTGTTTAAATTCAAATGCGTCGGCAATATTTTGCATCGTCGTCTCAAGCCGAGCTACTTTTCGTTGTTTTTCTTCATTGTCAGCATAGGTAACCGTCTTGAAATTGAGCAGGCAGCCCGGGTACCCGTAAGCCCTAGAAGCTTTTTGAATCGCACCCAAGTTGGCAAAGAGAATATTGGTATTTGCACAAAAGCTTTTCTTTTCCCCGAGTTTCTTTAATTTTTCAATCTCTACATACTCGACATTTGAAAGAACCTGGGATTGAACATTTCCCTCTTCATCTAAAATTTGCCTCGTTACATTCACCCCTTCCGCGACATTTGGAACCCGCTCTGTCCCTACAAAACCAAACTGCTTCTTATGCATAACCCCATACCCGATAAAGGCAGGTAACGTGCAATCCATTCCCGAAACTGGATTGTTAATTTGACGGACAAGCGCATATTGTTTTTTCTCGCGGAGCAGCCCATCAATGACATCTTTTTCAATCATTTTCCAAATTGATCCATGCCCGTTAGGGCGCTGGCTGAGGGTTTCCTTACTTGCTAGTTGCCATTTTCCTTCATCATCAAAGGTCGGCACTGAAGGTTGTTTGACAAAGTGAAAGCTTGCGGGATCTCGCTGAAACCATTGTCGCTCTTCGCATATTTGTAAGATGTGTTGGTGATTATCTTTAGCGCTTGATGTCATGAGGACAAGTGGTGTGAGGACCTGCTTACCTAGTAACTTGTAGTGGAGGTACTCCCTTGCAATGAGGTCGCGTACAATCCCCTCAAGAAGGGTGCACCCTAAAAACTCCATCTTGGCTGCAGGCAGATCAATCCCACTTTCATCACACTTAAGTGATAGCCTCTCAGCAGCTCCACCTACCGGGGATATCTCACAAACTTCCCCCTGAGCCAAGATGCCAGCATAAACCATTTCATCCACATCACTTCCCTCAACAGAGAGGTCAATTCGATCAGGCGCCACAAATGCAACCGGCAGCTCTTTTGTATCTGATGCCTTCAACAGCTCTGTCACCAACTTTTGATAACCGAGCACACCTTGGATATCCCCATAAAAGTTCTCAACGGGCAGGAGTGAATCGAGGAGCTTATCAATATGGGCTGATTGATGAGTGGTAAATGGCGTCAAAAGGTGCTCTTGGCCCATCGCTAAAAGTTTTAGCGCGATGAGTCGCTTGTCCAAGTGGAGCTGATTGATATAGGTAGAAAAATCAGGATCGGCATCGAGCTTCTCCCGAATGGGTGGGAAGCTTCTAAGGACTCGCACCTTTTCTGACGGAGTCGGTTCATTTTTCAGTCGATTAAAACATTCAATGATCTGTTCTCGAGACACAGTGTTACCTTTGTTGTACCCAGGCGAATAAACGTACATGATAGTGAAAGGAATCTTTTTCTCTAAATAAAAAGATTGGAAAAGTTACCACCACATATCTATCAAGGGCTAAGCGACATAACCGGAAGGTCAGAAGAAACCCATCGACCAGAAACCTTTTGACAACGAAAAAAAAATATGTAAAAAAGTTTTTTTTACGGTGATGCAAAATGTCCTGTAAATTTTGTGGCATTTTCTGAGTTGATGAAACGAATAGATTCAGAAATGAAATTTTCCCAAGTACCCTTGGGGAGCAATTGTTAGAGGAAAGGAGAATACCTATGGCAACAAAGAAAAAACAATCCGCTTTCATGAAACCATGTAAGCTCTCAAGCGAACTCGAAGCAGTGTGCGGAAAAGGGCCAATGCCCCGTACAGAAGTGACCAAAAAGCTTTGGGATTATATTAAGAAGAAAAAGCTCCAAAATCCAGAAAATAAGCGCGAAATCCTCTGTGACGATCGCCTCAAGGCATTATTTTCAAACAAGAAAAAAATTAACATGTTTGAGATGACCAAACATGTCAGCAATCACCTTTCTTAATTAGAAAGGGAGGGGTTCAGGTTGCTTGAGAGAGGAGGGGCAGCTTGAACCCACTTTTATTTTTTCCAAAGATCGCATATACTAGCGGCCATGAAAAGACGCTATAAGATGCAAATTGCCTACGATGGCACCCCTTTTAGTGGTTGGCAAAGACAACCCCACTCGACATCCATACAAGAATTAATTGAAAAAGCACTCACCATCCTGCTCAAAGAACCCATCTCCATCACCGGATCGGGCCGTACCGACCAAGGGGTACACGCCCGCGGGCAGGTGGCCCACTTCGACACCTCCACCCCAATCGAGCATATCCCCACCCTTCTCGTAAGCCTTGCGGCTCTCCTTCCTCCTCAAATTCGGATCCAAACACTCGAAATGGTCCAAAGCACCTTCCATGCCCGCTATGGAGCCAAAAAAAAGACCTACCACTACCATATTTGGACAAACCCCATCCAGTGCCCCTTCCAGTTTCCTTATACTTATCACGTCTACACCCCCCTCGATATGGATTTGATGGCTCAGGCGGCAAAGAAATTGTCGGGAACACACGATTTTACTTCATACTGTAATCAAGGAGAGGGGAAAAATAATGTGCGAACCATTTATCGAATCGATTTTGCCCTTACCTCTGATGGGTTTGTCGTCCAAATTGAAGGGAATGGGTTCCTCTATAAGATGTGTCGCAACCTCGTTGGCACCCTGCTAGCCGTTGGGAAAGGGAAAATTTCCCTCGATGATGTAGAGAAAATCCTCTCTAAGAGGGACCGGAAAGCCGCTCCAGCAGCGGTTCCACCCCATGGACTCACTTTAGAACAAGTGATCTATTGATTTATTTTCACACTCCAGGTAACATGTTCGTCAACACCGATGTGGCGGAATGGTAGACGCGGCAGATTCAAAATCTGCTCTGAGCAATCAGGTGCTGGTTCGAGTCCAGTCATCGGTATTCCTTGTAGTGAAAAAAAAAGCAAATGACAAAACAAAGCGTTGAAGACCTAATAAACAATTATAATACCTTTCTCTTCGACTTTGATGGCTTACTGGTAAATACAGAAGAACTCCATTTCGAGGCCTACCGCCGAATGGTTGAAGATCGCGGCTTTACGCTCAATTGGACCTTCCCCGAATACGTTAGCCACGCCCACGTCTCTACTGAAACCCTCCGCGACGCCATCTACAACCACCTCCCCCAACTCAAATCATTAGAGCCCAACTGGCATACACTCCGCGACCAAAAGCAACGCCATTACGAATTGCTCCTCCAAAAAGAGCCAGTCCCCCTCCTCGACGGAGTGGAAGAGTTCCTCGCCCTCCTCACCCAAGCTGGCAAAGAAACCGCCGTCGTCACCAACTCTCCCCTCAACCACATCCTCCACATTAAACACCACCACCCCATCCTCTCACAAATCTCCACCTGGATCACCCGCGAAGACTACCAAAACGCCAAGCCTGCCGCCGACCCCTACTGCGCTGCCCTTGAAAAGTTCAAAAAGCTCCCCTCCGACGCCATCGGCTTCGAAGACGCCATCAAGGGGCTCTGCTCCCTCCTCGCCGCCCAAATCACCCCCATGTGGATCCACCAAGGCCACTACTCCCCCCAAGTGCTGAACCAATTCGACCATGTCCAGCAGCACACCACCCTAAAAGACCTCCTCACCCCCGCCCCCAAATAAACCTTCACCTCCAACAATACGCATACCAATGACCCCCACCCACTAAAAACATTAGCAACCCCATCTAAATATATAAGTGGGGAATTCTAGGCGGGTTTTCTATGCGGATGTGGTTCTCACCGAAGGTGAGGTTCTCAGCCAGCAGAAAACACCCTAGAACGAGTTCGGCTTTTTCGCGGCCATTTGAAATATCTCCCCCTTCAATCGTATAGGGTGAATACCCTGAAGGGGGAGATATTTTAAAGAGCCCGAAAAAACAAGCTCGCCCTTCCTTTTACCCAATGTATCTAGTAGCGCATGTAGTTGTTGTGGGCGGAGTGCCATGAGTATTCGAGGCGATGCCCCGTCTCCCGATCCATCTTTACCTGAATCGCAATGTATGGATAGGGATGGCGATTGTCCAAATCCCGCCCCTGCTTAGCCCCGAAGAGGCGAATCTCTACTTCCCGATTGGCATAGGCAACGATTTGATCACCTCCCACATGCCGATCCACCTTAGCAAAACGCTGAAACTCGGGATGGTGAGCATCTTGTTGATAAAAGTCGAGGAGGAGATAGAGCACCTCATCAATGCGGTCCTCCATTCCCTCCACATAGAAGTCGGCCTCAGCCCCAACTTGGTGCTTTGACTTTTGATTAGCCGTGCTTGCATCAGCGTAAGTGTTGTGAACAGGGCAACGGTGGCCACAGGTGATCACTACCCGATGATCGGTACGCTCTTGAACGTAGTTGAGCAGATCGATGAGGATCTGGGGAATTACCTCTTTTCCATCTATAACGGGAAGGCTGTGTTTTTCTAGCCCGCCACAATCGTAGCAGCTAGTTTGTCCACCGCGCGAGTCGGAGATCTTTTTCTCGGGGTTGGAATAGCTACCCCGACATTGGAAAAACTCCTTGGTAATGCGGGGGAGGTTGCCAATCATCTTCTTTTCCCAAGGGTAGATTTCTCTTTCTTTTGGCTGCAGCTTTTCCTCTGCAAAAAAAGTCTCATTTGAATGGCGATGGATCAACTCGAGTTTTTGGTTTTTTCGCTTGAGGTGTTCCACCTTCCGTTTTTCCATATTGGTACATGAAAAAAAGGTGAGTGCAAAAAGAAATATAATCGAGAAACCCTTATGCATACTGCCTAATATCGCATAGAAATCATTTAAACTCGATCCTTTCTTGAAAATAATATCTAGCGGGGGTATTACAAAACCATGGAGAGCATTTTGATCATTTCATGTGATGATAGCGTTGCAAGTGAGTTAACAACTTACTGCGCAAGCCATGGATGCACTCGCATTGATCACGTCGATGCGGGAACAGATGCTCTTGAAATTCTCCATGTCGATTCATATGACACAATTTTCCTAAATACGAGCCTTCCCGACTATGATGTGATTAAATTCTTAAATGAAACCCTTTGCATTTATCCCACTGCCAGGATCATCCTCATTGCCCAAGCAGATGAAGCAGACACTGTAGTGAAGGCCATTAAGATGGGGGCAACTGATTTTCTAACGCCCAACGATCTCACCAAAAAGCTCGATGCTCTATTTTTTATTAAAAGACCTTCTACAGCTCAAGAAGAAACAATTGTACGATCACCTGCAATGCTTAAACTATATGAGGAGGGGTTTAAGGTTGCAGGTGAGTCGGCTCCTATGATTGTCACAGGTGAAGTTGGAGTTGGTAGAGAGCACTTTGCCAAGCAGCTCTTTCCCCTTGCAAGCCTCTATGTCAAAGGGCATGCCCAATTTCCGATGCTTCTTCGGGAGCCATCTCCTGAGGAGCAACGAGACATTCTCAAACTCCTTTCATCAACTAAAGGACAAGTTATCCTCATCACAAGTAAAGAACCTGGCAGTTTGAATGCAGAGCTCTATCACCGACTCAACGTCCTCTCATTTGAAGTGCTTCCTTTACGCAAGAGAAAGGAAGAAATCCCACCCCTTATTGAGCATTTTGCCCAAGTGCACGCGAATTCAAGAGCGCGGATCCCCATTAAATTTACCGAGCAAGCTATTAAAAAGTTAGTCGAGTATCATTGGCCTGGCAATGTACGGGAACTGTCCAATTTCGTTCTCCGATTTACCCTGATGCACACAGCAGATTGGGTGAGTGGGGATGATATTCATCTCATTTCCACCCCCTCTTCACGCGCAGATCCCAGAACACTTTTGAACAAAGAACTTATTCAACAAGCGCTTGAAGAGTGCGCGGATGACCGAATTCGAGCCGCACAAATGCTCAATATATCAGTCGAAATGTTGCAGGATAAGATTGAAGAGTTTTTCTAGTTCTCTTCTTCAACTGATTCTGCTTTTTCTTTGTAACTTTTATTGAATTGTTGCTTTTCAGAAAGAAGAGCTTTGAAAACAGCTCTTGGCTCGGCATTGATTTCTAGGCCGAGTTTCCGCTTGATATCTTCATTTTCTGGCATCATGAAAACGTTGGTGCCCTTTTCTTCACTGAGGGTGGCACAAATCGCTCCATCTGCGTCGCGTGCCTTGTTTAGCCGCGCCTGAACCTCAGGATTCTCAGGTAGGAGGGTAAGGGCAAACTCTAGATTTTTCACGAGATAGTCGTGTCCACCACAAATGATGGTTTGATCATCTAATTGCTTAACCCGCTCAAAGGCATCAAAAATATCATCCGCTGCCCCTTCTTCATCTCTTGCCCGTCCACATCCGGCGCCAAAGACGATATCCCCTGTAAATAGGATTTTTGCTCCGAGAAAATGGTACATCATATCATTTCCCGAATGGCCTGAACAACCAATAGTTGCCACCTCGAATTGTTCGACGATCAATTCTTCATCGTCTTGCACCTCTTGGGTGACATATTTATCAAGACAACTCGGCCCAAGTACTGCTGCATCGAGATCTTTGAGCTCTTTGAGTCCCTGGGTGTGATCGTAATCGCAATGGGTCACTGCAATCACTTCCAGCTTGAGTTGTTTTTCTGCCAAAAATTCCCGTATGGCCTCCCCATCAGAAGCGTCTATACAGATCGCTTTCCCTTGGAAAACGAGCATATAGACAAGGTTATCCTTGAGAGCCCTTACCTGAAATACTTCAAGACAATCATCTTTATAAATTCGTTTGGCCATCGATTTCTAATCCTAATCTGCACTAAGTTCTGATTTTCGCATACTTGAGGATTTATTACCAATATTTACCGACTCGCTATATTTTTCTAAACACCCATACACCTGCTGCCACACCTGCCACTCTATATTCACAGGGTCCACCTCCTCTTCCAAAAGGCGCATCCGGCGACAAACAAGCTGCTCGATCGGGACAAATAGATCGGCTGCAAAGAGATCAAACGCCTTCTCTCCTTTCATATCCATCAAAATCGCCGTCATCTTGGGGGTTTCTTTTCTATGCATTTTGAGCAAGTCCATATATTCTTTCATCAATCCCATTAACTGAGAAAGTTCCCCTTTCATCTCACTCAAGCATGATTCAAGGGCCTGCTGCATCTGTTTTGTCCGTTTTGTATCACTTTGATCCTGTATCAGAGTGTGGATCCATCCTTCAAAGTCATATTGGCGCTCGCACGTCTTTGCAAATTGCTCATTCTTTCCCGAAACAACCCCATACAATTCAACTCCCCTGTCGGAGAGGTTGTAAAATTGTCGATTGGCATGCGCGAGGACAATCCTTTCTAACGCTCGCTTTTCCGCAGCAAAGTTGACATTTGAAATGGTCTGCTTGCCCCCAATCCCTTCTTGGGCCACTCGGTAATCCCCCACACTCAGCCGCTCAGACCCGCTCAAATCGACCCCCCCAGCATACCCATTTTTTCCACTAAACGACAGGTCAACCCCGGCAAAGCTAATGGGATTACATCCTAAATAGATCGCTAAACTTAAAGAAACAGAGGTGACGCTCATCGCCTCCACATCGAGAAAGGAAAAGATCGAGCTTTGATTGATTCCAAGAGCAAGCTCTACCTCCTGTTCGACCAACCCTCCCGCACAGATGGGCAAATACCCAATAGGTGAGGAGAAAAGCTCATGGATATGTGGATTAACACGGCTTGCAATGATAAGGGGCGTGTCGGCAAATTGACATCCGCGCAACCGATCAAACTCTTCATTATTGGGATCGATACAAATTCCAAGGTGAGGAGCCACTCCACCCCCCGCCAAATTGGAAAGGGCAGAAAGCGCCGATCCACCCGCGATGAGCAGGGCGCGATCCTTCACCTCATCGAGCAATTCTCGATTTGCCTCAAGAGATGGCCCCGCCCCACAAATCACAGCGGGCACCCCTTTGAAAGCTCCCTTCCAGTGATTGGGGAAAAATGCTGTGGGCAATTTGGCAAAATTTTTGACAAGGCTTGGAAAAAGCTTGGGATAGTGGGTGATTTCATTAAACGTGCTCGAGGCGACATGGGTGCTTCGGCGCAATTGATTTTCATAATCTTGAACGCCCTTTAACCGATCGCCTGAAAAATTAAAAAACCAAATATTGGAAAAGGGAAACTCTTGAGCGAGGCGATCACAAAATTGCTCATCATCTAAGCTCAACCGAAAGAATAAATGGGATTGCTCTCTTTGAAAGAGACGGTCCGATCCTTCCATCATAAGGAGTTGCTCAATATCTCCAATCTGATCGAGAATGAGCACAAAATCTCTTTCTCCCTCTTTCTCAAGCCATGTCTCAATTGATAAGAGCGCCTCTTTTGATAGAACACCATATCCATAGAGTACCTGATCTCCGTTCCGTGCGCAGTTGGGTAAAAATTCCTCACAAAAAAGCGTTCCCCTTACGTCCGAATAGGTAGAGTGTCCTTTTTTCTCCTCCATCAGAAGAAATTGGAGGTGGGGATAACGTTGCAATATTGAGTGCGTGGTACTAGTCTGCATGTATGGCTATACTTCCCGATCGATGAATCACTTTTCCTTCGAGATCCACTTCCATTTCAAAGTATTGATCCCCTTCATATTTTTTCTCATATGTACACTCACCTGCCTCATTCCACTGAGAAATGGCCACCCGATTCGAATCGAGGTAGGTGCGGGTCTCTTTAGGCGTCCCATTTTCATGCCATTGAGTAAGCTCTTTTTCGAGCTTTCCCTCCCGGTAAAAAGCCACCTCTTTTCTCTGGCCCGACTCAAAAAAGATCTCTTGCTTCCCTTCCCGCTTTCCGAGATGGTAAAATGTGGTCCGCTTAAGCTGTCCACTCGGCCAATAGAGCTTTTGCATCCCCTCCAACTCGCCTTGATAGTAGAGAGTTGATGAACGCAGGGTGCCATTCATAAAGTAGTATTTCTGCTCTCCATGGAGACGATCTTTTGAAAAATAGAGGCGAGCATACTGATCCCCATTGGGATAATAGCGCAAAGTAGCCCCTTCCCGCTTGCCCTCTTGAAATAGCGTTTCTGAAACAAGTGTCTGATCTCTGCCATACCATTTTGACCTGCCGTGCAAGACCCCATTTTGATAACTCTTCTCACTTTGCAAAGAGCCATCTTCATAATAGGTCACTTCAACACTGTGATTGCCAATCAACTGGTGCTTGGCCTCTTTGGCCACCTGTTGGATAAATAACAGTTTTTGAACCTCGGGCCCTGTGTGACTTTCTACCTGCTCACGCTCTAGAAGTGGCTGCCAAACCCGCCAAATCATATCAATATGTTCGCGCACAAATAAAGCTGTATCAAGCTCTACCTGATAGAGAGCAAATCGCTTTTCTGCCAAGGGGTCATTTTCAAACTCATTCACTATTGCCAAAACAGACTCAATGCTCTTTTCAATCTCCACCCGACATTTTCTCATATCTGCGGGATCGATTTTTGATGTCCCCATCTCCTTTTGCCCTTGGGCCAATCGATCTCCTGGCGAAAGTGTGTCATTCTTCTTTGCCAATTCTCGCGCGATCTCTTCTAAATCTCTGCATTCCACTCCCAGCATCGAGAGGCCACCACGCGTCGCATTGATAAACTGATGCCCCCCATCCTTGCTGCACTCACTGATCCAGCTATCTGCAAGGTAAAAATCCTCTTTGGTATATACCTCTTCCCCTTTCGCGTTAGAAACGGCAAAGGTATTTGGTGGTGCGGAATGGGTATAAGCGTGATCCATGCCCACTAAGATGATTGGGCTACATCCTAAATGCATCGCCACCCGAATCCCAAATGTCGAAACATTCCATCCTCCATCCATGATAAATTCTGGAATGCGCAAGTTTTCCAGACACCATGACTCGAGAGGATATCCTCCACTATGACCCATCCAAAGCTTTTTTCCCTCAAATTTTCCGACCACATCAGCAGCTGCCCGATTTTGATAGGCGAGCATACTCGTTAACCCCTGGTAAGCTTCTTTTGTCTCTTGAACCGGATTGGGATCGACAATCGTCGCAATATCGGGCTCAATCCCAGAAGCTTTCACTTTAGTAATTGCACTCCCTCCGGCAATAACAAGTGCATGCTCTTGTAACTGCTCCAACAAATGTAAATCGGCATCGAGCGATGCCCCACCTCCAACAACTACACAAGGCTGATTCTTCATCTGGTCTTTTAGAATTTGCCCATGGACAAATTGGGGTTGGGCTTCTAGATTATTTAGGATGTTGGATAAAACGTTCATTCCAAACTGGTGATACTCATTAAGGAGGCACCTTACTGACATCTGGAGTTCTTCGAGCTGATAAAATAACCCTTCAGCCTGATCCTTCCACTCCTGCTGGTAGGCGGGGTGGACAATTGTCTGGCTCTTCAAAAATAGTGTTTTCCAGGCAATATCAAGGAGCGCTGACTCATTTTCACATATTTCCCATTCCACTTGTGGGTGGAGAATCCAATCCCTTGCATGAGGCTGGCAAAAAAAGTCGAAATAATGCTCTGCCTCGGGCTCAAGAACAAATAACTTGCGCTTGGAATCCGCTTCGAGCCATCCCCGCAGCTTAGCTAAAAACCGACCTCGCTCCAATCCGAAAAGAATAAGCACATCACATTCTCCAATTTCGGGAAGGCCTTCAGCTACCTCACTCCACTTAAGGGTAAGCTCACTTTCTGCTCGCTCTTTGTTCTGAAGATTTAGCGCAAAAGCCAAGGAGGGATTTTTGGCTTCCAACAAACTTATTGTCGATTCGATGCGCTCTTGCATATGGGCTCCATAAGTTGGTCATAGTGAGGAAGGGTTTTGATAAAATCGTAATCCCCTCTCTTTTCACTATACCAGCCTGTCCATATTTGACCAGGACAAGCTAACGAAATATAAAAAGAATTGACGAAATGATTATACCCAATCACCTGACGCATGGCTTTTTCATCCAAAACCTCAGCTTTGCATTCAATAATCAACAAGGGAAAAAATGGGTGGTGGGGGTGAATATCACGACACATCACGACAACATCCAATCGCCGATTGGGCAAGTATGAGACCCCCTGCAAGTGGGGCAGCTGATTGAGCTTTTTCTCTATCAACACCTCTTGCCTATTAAAGCCCAATTCACTGCGCATTCTTTCGACAAGTTCTTGCCGAACGATCTCTTCAGGATTCAACTTCGAGCAATCCAAAAGAAGAGTCCCGTCTTTCGTAGAGCACCTTTAACTTCTTATCTTCCTCAGCGCGGAAAACCAAGAAGTGGTCATTGGACAGCTCCATCTTCATGATCGCCTCATCCATAGTGAGCTCTTTGAGTGGACGCGTCTTTTTCTTCACCACCGAGTGGGGCCCCTGCTCTGCCATCAAACGGGCAATTTCACGCGCCTCAATCGCCGCATTGATCTCTGCCTCTTCATCCCGCTTATGGCCAAGTACCATCAAAGGCACCTCAATCTGCGAAAGTGATTTCGCATGGTGATCTTGGATCTTTGACTTCCACCGCTTCAACTTGTTTTTCAATCGCTCACACGCCATCTCAATAGACGCATATAAATCGGTCGACACCCCATGCGCGCGCACATTGTTGTGGGGCAAAATATAGGTGATGTCACACCGATGTTCAGTCTTTTGAATTTCAAGATGAGCTGTCACACTAATTACTTGTGGAGTTAAGTGCTCAATCTTACTCAGCCGCTCGGTGATATGTGCCTGCAAAGCAGGAGTCACTTCAACACCTTTTCCAACAACTCTCAGTTTCAAATCATCATCCATTTTTTCCTCCGAGGGGGGCTATGTCATATCGGCTGCAATCATATCACTTGCCGCTTTTTTTTCCTTCAAAATTCGTCGCCGCAATTCTAAATTTCCCAATTGCCCACACGCTGCCATTTTTTTCTCACCCCGACTCTCTCTGACAAAAGTCAAATAGCCCGCCTCCTGCATAAATCGGCTAAACGCCCCCACCTGCTCTCTTTCTGGCGCTTCAAAACGGGGCCTGCTCTGCGGATTATATGGAATCAGATTCACCTTCACATCGAGCCCTCGCAAATACTCAGCAAGCTCTTGTGCATCCTCTAGCCGATCGGTCACCCCCTTTAAAAGGACATACTCAATCAACACCTCTTGCCCTGTCATTTCTTGATAGGCTGAAAGGGCCTCCTTAATCTCTCCCATTCCCCACTGCCTTGTCACCGGCATCACCTTCATCCGCACCTGGTCATTGGGCGCGTTAATCGAAATTGCCAAACGGACCGTTCTCGGCACATCGCGACAAAAAGCATAAATCTTATCCACCACCCCACTTGTTGAAACTGTAATCCGCCTCGGCGCCACACTCAACCCATTTGAATCAACAAGCACACCAATTGCAGCAACGACATTCTCATAGTTATCAAAAGGCTCTCCCATTCCCATAAACACCAAGTTTGAAATCTCAATCCCCATTGCCCGCATGGCAAATACTTGGTAAACAATCTCCTCAACGCTCAAATCGCGAATCAGCCCCATGCGCCCTGTTTCACAAAATGCGCACCCCTTCTTGCACCCCACCTGAGACGACACACACAACGTATTGCCAAACTTCATCGGAATGACAACCGATTCGGTCTCCAACCCATCTGCATGGGTGAACAAAACCTTTTCGGCCTGCGCACAATTGGGATCTTCACCGGCAGAGCTCACCTCCGACGGGGGAGAAATGTTTAGTTCATCGAGAATTTTTGATAGGAGTGGTCGCTGCTTTTCCTCCACTTCGTCACAAGAGATAACCCGTTGCTCACGGTAATAGATGCGATAGGCTCGCAAGGCAAGTTCCCGCCCCTTGCCGAGTTTTTCTTGAATCATCGAGGCAAATGCACTTGAGGTGTAGGTGTAAATAGAAGCAGACATTGAATTGAACTAAAGGTGAAAAAACGCACCGGAAGGGACTCGAACCCCTAACCCCTTGGTTCGAAGCCAAGTACTCTATCCGGTTGAGCTACCGGTGCATTAGGTTGTGCAAGATTTTACACAATGTGTTATTTTAAGGCGAGCAAAAGGAGCAAAAATTTGACAACGACCACAATTACCACCCAAGGACTCGTCCTCCGCACCGTTCCATACAAGCAAAATGGCCGAGTGATCACCCTCTTCACAGAGAAACTCGGCACCATCGGTTGCATGGTCTATGGCATCACTCCAAAAAACACCCGCCTCAACACCCAAACCTCCCCTCTCGCCCTCGCCTCCTACACCCTCACTCAAAAAAAGGGATCCCTTTTCACCCTCAAAGAAGTGTGCGACCCCCTTATCATACCAGAGCTCCGCTACCGCCTTCCCCTCCTAAAAACAGCGGCCACCTTTGGCGAGGCCATCTCCCGATCCCAAGCAGAATTTAACCCCGCTCCCCTCCTCTTCCAGCTTACAAAAGCCTACTTTACCTACCTCGCCAAAGCAAAAAATCCCCTCACCCTCGCCCAAAGTTACAAGCTCAAAACCATGAAACACGATGGCCTGTGCAACTTCCAACTCCGCTGCTGTAAATGTAGAAAAAATCAGATGAGCCACTATTACGAGGGAGATTCCTATTGTGACCCTTGCCACCGACGCATGTTTACCACCGATAGCATTCAGTTCAGCCAAGAAGAGTGGCATCAACTCTATCTCCTCACCTACAGCCGCTCCCTTGCCCAAATTGACCAATTTGAGATGACCCCCACCCTAGAGGAGAAGATAGACCTGATTTACAACCAGGCCTATCAACTCACACATTGACCTACTGATCAAGCTCAGCTAGTCGATCGAGCACCTTTTCACTTGCAAGGCCCCGCATTTCAAGCTGCCGGAGTACATACTCATTGTCCCGGCCCACGTCGATCATCCGATCGACAACCCCGGACTCAGCAACCTCATCTATCATCCACTCAGTTGCCACGCGCACGTTCACAAGCCGCTCAAAGAGAAGCTCTTGCCTGGTTGCATTGGGAAACTTTTGAACGCCACCGGTCTGCTCAATAATATGTGGCAATGGGCTCATATCATCGCTTGGGCGGGGGTGGATAAAGTAGACAATTGAAAAGCGCTCTTTGGCCTCTTCCCCTGGGAGAGAAACCACCCTGTGGACCGAGCTTTGCAAGAGCCCATTGGAAAGGTTCTCGAGATAATCCCCTCCATTGATGATAAAGCTATCATCGGGTACTTGAACACGCACCCATGTTCCATCCCGCTTCTTCACTTCAAGGCCATCACACGTCGCTTTAGGCAAAATGGCATACAAATCCGTATCGGTGTGCTCCGCGGCCCAAACACTTCCCTCTCCACATACGTTTAACTTCGGCGCGGGATAGTGAATCGAACGCATCATGCAATCACCCTCTTTTGTCATCGTATGGAAATAGTCCAGCGGCAGGTCAAGGACACAACAAAAACACTCTTGTAGTGTCTCCATATACCCTTCAAGCACTGAAAAGTAGCTCTTCAAATCGGCTTTTAAACTCGTTTCTTCTGGCCATTGGTTTTTTGGAATCCGCCGATCAGTATGCTCCTCATCGGTTAAATCTCTCCCCAAAAAGAAAAACTCTTTGAAGTCTGCTGCTTGAGTCGTTTGGGCTGTTTCAATCCCATAATAGGCATAGCCTCGCTGCATCCCTGTCGGAGTAATGTCGTATTTCATCTTCGTTTCAAAGGGAAGGGCAAAAAACTCCTTTGACGCCTCGTATGCCCGATCGACCACCTCCTGATCGATCCCCGTATTGATCATCGCAAAAAAACCATACTCGCTTAACGCATCGCGCATCTGATCAATAAACTGCTCCCTTGTTTCACTATTATAATACTCGTTCAAATCGAGAACGGGAATACTATTATCACCCTCCTGCTGACAAAACAAGAGCGCAGGCAGGCAGAGCAACATAAACAATAACTGTTTCATATCTATCTCCTATATTTAATACGATACGACCATCTCTACTCATGGAATGGCCGCATGGCAATCTACTCCTTTTAGAAATTTTTTAAAAGAAAATCTCCTAACTAAACATTTTTCTACCCCTTTTACTAAATCCGGGCTAAAGGGTACAATCTCTGGCAGAAAAGGAGCTCCGTTTGCAAATCAATCCATATCCCATGCGCCTCACAGAGGCAACTTCATACAAAATATTTCATACTAACAACCTCATTGGCATTATTTCTGAGTCAACTTTGAGTAAAGTCCAAAAATTTGCCCTCTGGTCCATGGAGTCAGGAGGGAAAATGTGGGAATATATTTTTGACGATGACAGCAGCTCCCTCCAACACCGAACCTGTCAACTCGATTGTGGGCACCTTGTCCTCCTTATCGAAAAGCGATGTAATGAAAAACTCGTCGTCTGGGGCGGGGTTAAGACAGGAACTCTTCCCGATCACCAATGGCACTCAACCGATCTCATTGGAGACCGCATTTTAGGCTACTACCAAAACCCAAGCGATGGTGGGCCTGAATATTATACCGAGTGGGATCAGGCTGCAGTAGCCCTATTTACCCTTCCCCTCAAAAAGCTCCAATCATCCTGGGAAACAAGCGTCGCCTGTAACGACTCATTTTGGGTCAGACTATCATCTGTAAAGAGAAGTCCACTCTATCTATCAAGGATCGATATCATCGACCGAAATAAGGAAACAGTCCACACGATTGGTGAAACAGAATGCCCCACTTTTTCAAGTGTGACAGCCACCTGCATCAAGGCAAACCGTCTCTATTTTACCGCTTGTCAATTCAATGCTTTTTGGACAGAAGGGGTTGAATGGACCGAGCCATCTGATCACCAAATACTCACGATCGATCTTTCTAGACAACAGTCCATTCAATGCGCCAATCTCGCCCAAGTCTCCGGCATCATACACAAGCTCTATCCAACTGATCAATCGATCGTTTGCATTTCAATGAATACGACAACGCGAAAACACCACGTCTATCGATTCAATCCCGAAACTAAAGTGACCACCTGCCTCCATACACTCCCCATTGCTCCCGAATACCCATTCCTTGCCTCATCCATTCACCAAAACTCCCTCACCCTCTACACTCTTCACGCACGCAACTGGCAACAAATTCAAATCCAAATAGAGAGCGGGACAAAAACAACCATACAACAAGAGAAGTATATGACCGGTGACCGCGCCTTCGTCTGGGAAAACCGGGCCCTCATCGCCAGAACCAATCCAAAAGCGCCCGAGCTCCTCTTTCGCACCATCACCCCAGAGGAGAACTCATGAGCACCATTCATCACCCTCTTGCCCGAAGGGAGTGGGGCACCCCCCTCACCCAAAATTATCGCCAAGCCCGCACCGACACCCACCTGGCCCAAGGATTAGCAGACAATCACGTTGAAACTGTCCACTCCCTGCTTCCCATGCGCTCTGTCTACTCCTTTTGCAGAAATGATACGATGCTTGCCATTGTGAGCGAGACGAGCCCAGAGGACAAAAGCCTAAGACTTGCCCTTTGGTCCCTTCAATGGATGAAGCCCCTGTGGGAAATCCCTCTCGATGAGGCCTATGACGCTTTGAATCTCCATGCCTGCCAAGTGAGCGACGAGGGGGTCATCCTACTCATCCAAAAAACGAACAAAATAGCCACAATTTTCTTTCAGGGCAAGGAAACAGCACGCCTTCCAGACCACGCATGGGATTATTTAACCCCAATCGGCAAAACAATTGTCAGCTGCTCGGACACTTACTCATACACAGAGTGGGATATCGCAGCCAATCCTCTTTGGGGGCTTTGGCTCGATAAACTGTTTGAGCAACCAGAATCAGAGAATGAATCAAGATATAGCTGGACTCATAGCTACCAGTGCTCAGATACATATTGGATCCGCCTTTCATCATGTCAGTCGGCAGAAAAACAGCCCACCATTGAAATCGTTCATCGCAAACATAAAACAAAGCGGGTTGCTCATCTCAACCAACGTCCATGCCCAACAACTCTACAAGCCTCTTGTCTTAAAGGAGACCAACTCTTCTTTGCAAGGTCAAGAAGCCAACAAGTGACGCCCCCTGCCATCGGAGCGCCCAATAATTTTAGTCACCTCTCCTTGATGGGAATAGATCTAGTCAAACAGGAGATCAACCTCACCATGGATTCAGCAGAATGGAACGGACAAATTAAAGAGATTCAAGCAACCGATCACTACGTCGCATGGGTAAACAGCTCCCCACGTGTGGCGACAGACTTTATCGTGATTCTGGATAGAAACACAAAGCAAATGCTTCCTGTTTCAATCCCCGCCCCCTCATATTCCATCCACAACGTCCCCTTTTCCCTTGTTCAATCCTCAATAGTCTCTTACCACCTCGAGTGGGGCACCAATGCCCTTCCCGATGGGACCCCAATCTGGCAACCAGCCACCTGGGTGAGAACAGTGGTGGACCTAACGAGCTCAAGGCTTACAATGGAACGGTCACCCCATATCATAGGAGACCTGGTCTCCATCTTCAAAGACAAAATCCTGATTTGCAGACCAAACCCCTCAAACCCCAAGCTTCTGCTGAAGGTTTTTGCACCAAAACGCTAACCGTAATGAAGGCTGTAATAAAGGATTGCGAACGGGGGGACTCGAACCCCCACAGGAAAAATTCCCACTAGCCCCTCAAGCTAGCGCGTCTACCAATTCCGCCACGTTCGCAAAAATGTGACTTGTCTGACCCCCACATCAATAATGCTAGAGATTATATGCCCACGGCTAAATCTCTGCAAGAGAATTTGCAATCGTTTGGACAAAATGTTCATAGGTGAACAATTTTGCCTCCTTGCTCCCCAAAAATTCCCGAATATTCTTCATGTACTTCTCATACTCATCCGCGCTCATCTTGTCCAAGTGGGAATAGAGCTCTCGCACCGACCCAAACTTGCGCATATCAATAAAGCACCCCTCTGGAATATAGTCGCACACATTACTCGCCCCCAAGTAAACAGGGACACACCCCGCATGGAACGCATCGAAGATCTTCTCTGTAATATACCCTTTCAAATCCCGTGAGTTTTCAAAACAAATTGCAAATCGATAATTCTTCATCGTCGCAAGCTTGCTCTCAGTTGTCCCCCGATACGACTTATACGCCCGCTTATCCCAGTCATACCCATACAAATCAAATACAGGCTCCTTCACCGTCTCAAAAAACCGCACCACATTTTCCCGCTCCGTATAGAGCTCCCGAGCATCTCCCGACTCCTTAAAAGCAGTCACCATACAGAGGAGCTTCTTCTCCTCAAACGGCACCACATCACCAATCATCGGATGCATCACCGGATAGTACATCTTGATGAACTTCTTCCCATCAACCAGCGTATCATCCCAGGTAAAGATCTTCCCAAACTGCTTATACACCTTCTTCCGATACATCTTGGGAAAAACCACCGGAGGCTCCCACATAATCAGCGCCGCCTTTTCCTTCGGCAGCTTGCGCATAATCCGCTTATCGACATACTTGGGGAAGTTATTACAAAGCACCCACGCAGTCCCCTTCTCAAGAGGCATCTTATCCAGTAAAGACTCGTGCATCCCCAACCCCTCCTTGGCAAGCGCGCTTCTTAGCTGATCCCACAAAGTGCGCTCGACCCCCGGCTCGCTCAAGTACTCGCCATACACCCGCTTCTGCGAAGGAATGAGCTCAACCACCCGCGACTCAGCGCCCACGCCCCCCGATGGCTGGGCAATCGCCCCCACTAGCGGCTGCCCACAATCCCCCCCTTGTGGCTCCCCACAAAAAGTGAGGTGAGTAAATAAGCTACATGCTAAAATAAGGGCAACTCTGGTGCGCATGGAAGGTCCTTTGCTTCTTCTCGAGCGATCAGAATAGCCAAAGTAAACAATATTTTCAAGAGATGAATCGATTTCTGATTAAACTTTTTACCTTTCCCATTCGGCTCTATCAGATCTTTATCAGCCCCATGCTTGGAGCGCAATGTCGCTTCTATCCTACCTGCAGCACCTACACCCGCCAAGCAATCGAACAAAAAGGAATACTCAAAGGGATCTGCCTCGGCATGATCCGCATTGCCAAGTGTCATCCCCTCCACCCGGGAGGCTATGACCCGGTTACTCCACCCGAGGAATCTTCAGCTCCTGACCCACACGCACCATCGCCTGAGGAGCCATCCCATTCGCCTCGGCAATCTCTTTAATCTCACACCGATACATCTTGCTAATTTTCCAAAGCGACTCACCCGATTTCACCACATGGGTGCGGAATAGGGGCTGCTTGAGATCCTCCTCAAAGCATGGAATGTTCAAAAAGCGCCTTACCGCCACCTCATGATCATATGGATTTGGCGGATCTTGCTGGTGAATCGCATACAGCTTGAGCGCTGCGCTCTTGCGCACCCCATCCCCTCTTACTCCACAAATAATCTGCTTGAGCAAATAGATCGACTTCGAATCAAAAAAAGCGAGCTGATCAATCAGCTGCTTGAGCTGTTCATCGTCAAACCGCTTCAACACAAACTCGGGGTCCAAGTGAATCAAGAAGGTTGAGGCAATAGACGATCCCCCCTTTAAACACCCTGTCAAGAACTGGACAATCGCCTCCTTAGAAAAATCAGCAGCCTCCTCCTGCTTAAGGGTGAAGTCCCGAATCACCTCATAACCCGACTCCATCACAAGAGCGAGGAGAATATCCCGATCCACATTGGGGTCAATCCGATAAAAGCGGGTAAAGAGTGTGCGAAAAGGATTTGATGCAAAAAATGCCTCCTTCAATCCCACCTCTGGACTCTCGCCCGCCACTTTGAGCCGTTGATAGAGTCCCTCTGGTGTCAGGGGCCACTTCTCCTCTTTTGCAAAACCAATAATGCTTGCAAAGTCGTGTTCTCTCAGCCCGGGAAATAACGAAACGTCAAATCGCTCTCCCCCCTCTTTGTGGACAAAAAAGAGCTGTCTTTTTTGCAAATGGGCATGGGGCAATGCCCGCTCTAAATCAAAAAAATGAAAGTCGACCAGGCAAGAAAGGGCCATATCCCGTCTTCGGCACCCCTCCTCTAATAATTCATCGTTTCTCAACTCGCTGATCAAACCGTGCATGCTCAGTTGAAAATAATCTTTTAGCACTGAAGCGTTGGTCTCGGTGAGCATCACCCCACCTTTTTTGACCACCCGATCAACACTTTTCTCATGCGTGGCGTAGTATACTAGCGACGAAAAGAGGCCAATATTGAGCGCCCCACTAATGACAAGTGCCTGGGTTAACATCCGCACTTTGCGAATCCACGGGCTTTCAAACGCCTCATCCATTCAAACGGCTCCATTTCATATGGAAGATAATTCCACCTTCCTTTTATACTGTACCCTATCGATAGAAAAAAGTTTAGAGCAAAATCGCGATGTTAGTACCAATAGAGTGGATCCACGAATTTACAAAACCCGAAATTTCAATTGAAGCGCTTGCCGAGCGACTCACAATGGCCGGTCTCGAAGTTGAAGCCATCACTGGTCATCAGTTTATCTTTTCCAATGTGATCACCGCCAAAGTTCTCGAGGTGAAACCTCACCCCAATGCCAAAAAGCTCCAAATTGCCACAGTCAGTGATGGAAAAAAAGAGGTCCAAGTCGTTTGTGGCGCCTCCAATTGTCGAGCCGGGCTTATCACAGCCTTTGCCCAAGTAGGCGCAACGATTGGCCCCATAAACATTACCCCACGCTCCCTTCGCGATGTCGATTCATTTGGGATGCTCTGTGCCCTCAAAGAACTCGCACTTGGAGAGGAGAACGAAGGGATTGTAGAATTCCCAGCAGACACCCCGCTAGGCTTACCCCTCGAAGAACTCTTCCACAACCCTGTTCTCGACATTGCACTCACTCCAAACCTTGGACACTGTAAGCACATCTTTGGCATCGCACGCGAAATAGCAGCCCTTACTGACACACCTATTCACGCGCCAGCGCCAGCCTCCCTAAATACCACGGGCTCCATCGAAGGAAAAGTGACCGTGACAATTGACGATCCTGTTGCTTGTACCCATTTCACCACTCGAATGATCACCAATGTCAAAATTGGTCCCTCCCCCAGATGGCTACAAAAACGGCTCGAATCGGTCGGCCTTACCCCTATCAACAATGTGGTTGATGCCACCAACTATATCATGTACGAGCGTGGGCAACCCCTACACGCCTATGACTTTGATCAGTTGCCCGAGAAAAATTTTCGCATCGGCAGAGCAAAAGAGGGCGAAACTCTCACGACACTCGATGGAATCGAGAGAAAGATGGTTGAAGGGGCAATCCTCATCTACGATGGAGCAACACCAGTTGGCATTGGTGGAATCATGGGAGAAAATGAAACAGCAATTAGCGAGAAGACCTCTACCATCGTCCTTGAAGCGGCTGCCTTTAACCCACAAATGATTCGGAGCACCAGCCGAAAAATTGGACTGCGAACTGATGCCTCCTCCCGTTTTGAAACGGGAACCGATCACAAGCGAATTATTGATGCCCTCAATGCGTGTGCCCATCTCATCCAAGAACACGCTGGAGGAGAGGTGCTTGCCGGCATTAGTGAAGCTCATGCACAGGAAGTCACAGAAAAACAAGTCTCTTACCGCCCCGATTGGGCCAATCAACTCCTCGGGACCAACCTGAGTCGAAGTGAAATGGAAGAGTTTCTCAAGCGGCTTGAAATCTATCCCGTCAAAGCAACCGAAGAGAGAGTATGGGTCACAGCTCCAACCTACCGAAATGACCTTAATATTGAAGCGGATATTGTCGAAGAAATTGCGCGGGTTTATGGCTATGAGAATATTACAGGCTCGCCAAACGGATACCAACACTCCAACATTCCCCACTCAGATGAGTACCTAACCGATAACGCAATCAGAGAAACACTTATTCGACAAGGCCTCCAGGAAGTTGTCACCTGCCCACTCATTAGTCCAGAACGTGCCCAACTCGAGCTCAAAACCGGACTGTTTGAAGAGAGCCTGCTAGAAGTTGTCTATGCCAAAAACAGCAGCCAATCTTTATTGCGCCCCTCTCTCTTACCTGGGATGCTCGACATCATCCTGCACAACCAAAACCACTATATGCGAAACATCCACTGCTTTGAAGTGGGACACGTCTTTTATGGGGGAGAAGAGGAAAAAAAAGAAGTGCCCGTCCTCGCCATCGCTTGGGTTGGCGAGAATGCCCCCTACAATTACGACAGAAAGCCTCGACCCGCTGACTTTTTTGACATCAAAGGAGTTGTGGAAAACCTGACTGAAACCCTGGGTCTGACTGGAATCGATTATGTCCCCTCAAACTACAAAACCTTTCATCCACACATCCAATGCCGCATCATGCATGGAGATGAACAAGTAGGAGTGATCGGACAAGTCCACCCAGATACACTGCACACCCTATCCATTGATCAGCCAGTCTATTTTGCAGAAATACTCACTCCCATCTTTCGAGAAGCCGTCACGGGCGTTAAGCAATATCAAAAGGTTCCCGATTTCCCATCCTCTACTCGTGATATTACACTCACGATTCCCGTCGGTGAATCAATTGGCAACTTAATGAACCTTGCGAAAAATGCAGGAGGAAAACTCTTAGAGGATGTTGCCTTGCGCGATATTTATACGGGGGGAAATGTGGATGAGGGAATGCAAAATGTCACCTTCCGCATGACCTATCGCGATTTAGAAAAAACCCTCGAAGATCAAATGGTTGATGATGTACATGCGCAAGTGACAAAACACCTCACCGAAAAAAAAGGTTGAAGAAAACTGATCTTTGAGTAATTGTAATTCAGTAACAGGGACGTGTCTTGCACCTTTGCGAATTTGAAAGACAAGTGCCAGAGGCAAAAAATATAGAGAGAACGAGGTAAAACATGAAGAGGCAAACTACCCTATTGCTAGCGGCAGCAGGCCTATTCTTAGTTGGATGTGGCTATGATGGAGATATTGGTGAGCAGCCCATCTCAACAAGATACATGCACAAGTACGGCTACGATGTCAACAAAGCAGAGTGGGAATCACAAAGGTATCCCGGACAGGTACTCACAACGCTTCGGAATGGAACAACAATTACCGAGTCCTTTGAAGAAGGGATCCTCCATGGGCCAAAGAGTAGAACCTATCCCCACAGTCAAACCATTAAGGTCCTCGAGCAGTACGATCACGGCACACTAAAAAGCCGCATGAACTACAGCATTCGAGGCATTCCCGAAGTGGAAGAAGTCTTCCTTTCAGCCGATCACAAGAAAGTGACCAATTGGTACCCAAATGGAACACCTAAGTCATGTGAAGAATACGATAGCGAGCAATTGATCGCTGGCCAATACTTCAACACTTCTAATGAGCTTGACTCAAAGATCGATAACGGAATGGGTGAGCGAACAGTGCGCAACGCAAGTGGCGACATCCTCACGAAAGAAATCTTCCGCGACTTTGAAGTGACCTATGTTGAGACCTATCATCCAAACGAAACCCTTTATACTGCAACACCTTACCGCCATGGAAAAGTCCACGGCGAGAAGAAAGAGTTTGCAATGACTGGGGAGCCAGTGAGCATTGAAAACTGGAGAAATGGATTTCTACACGGACTCTCCACTTACTACCAAAATGGATATAAGTATCTAGAAATCAGCTACCGCTTCAATAAGAAGTTTGGTGTTGAGAAGCACTATATCGATGGTGAAATTCTCGCTGAAGAAACCCATTGGAAAAACGACCAAAGACATGGCTCTTCAATCGTATACTATGATGGGGTCGCGAGAACCTCTTGGTATCACAGAAATATCAACGTCACAAAAGAAAAATATGACGAACTCCTTCAGCGGGAATCAATGATTGCCCACATGAATGAAAGAGGTAAGCTACACAAAGTTCGATAATTACCATCCTATCGAATGATTTCTCTCAAAGGAGCCCCGATATCAACTATCGGGGCCCTTTATTTTTCCCCCTTGCAATCTGTTGACACATCAAGTAATTTACGAATAATTATTGATGACACCCCATCATGACCGTAACACCTTGGAGATCAACAAAGCCATGTCCAAAGACCCGCGCGAACAAAAAATCGCAAAGCTCGAGTCGATGTACGACCAACTCTATACAGAATATAAGCATCTAAATGCCCTGCTCAAGCGCGTCGGCTTTGAAAAAGGAATTCCCTCATTGAAAGAGGCGGCTGAAGAACTCATTAACCGCCCCAATCCCAAATTGCAAAAAGAAAACGATCACGAGTAGGTTATGATCGTCTAGGCAAGTGAGTCAAGTGCCTGCCTTCTTTTCTTCAGATTAATCCGGAGCTTTTCCTCAAATGGAAGCTTACGAAATGGCTTTGCAATCGGCTTATTGTCAATTGGGCGCACCCTTCCTGTTTGTAAACACTCACCACTACAACACCCCTCCTGCTCTTTTAAGCAATCCTCACACGATAAAAAGAGATCATTGCAGGTCATATTGGCGCAGTTATAGTATTTATCCGCCGGTTGCTTGCAAAATTGGCACTCCGAAATGGTGGTTTGTCCCTCTTCATGAATGGGGACAGTGAGCCGATCATCAAAGACAAAGAGCTTACCCTTCCAATGCTTATTTCCCACTTCATGCCCATACTTAATAATCCCCCCATGGAGTTGGAAAATATTTTCAAATCCCACCTTCTTCATCATGGGGCCAAAATACTCACACCGAATTCCCCCCGTGCAGCACATCATCACCTTGGTCTTCTTCAAATCATACTGCGTGGCCAGCTGCCTTGCATACTCGGGAAACTCCCGAAACGTCTCAAGGTCGGGACAAATTGCCCCATCGAAAGTGCCCACCTTCGTTTCGTAATTATTGCGCACATCGATGAGAATAGTCTCCTCATCCCGCTGATCCAACATCCGAGACCACTCTTTGGGATCGAGGTAGTTGGTTTTCAGGGAAAAGTCCACATCTTCATCCACTGCCACAAGCTGCTGACGATACTTGACCGTTAGCTTCTCAAATGCGTGCTCAGAGTGTGGATCGGTCTTCAACTCAACCTTTTCAAATCCTGGAGTCCCATGTACCCATTCACTCAGGCTATTAAGCTTTTCTTTCTCAATTGAGAGCTGAGCGTTGACCCCATCTTCATTGATATAGATCCGCCCATGAATCCCCATTTCTTTACAAAATCGAGTATATTCGCCAACCAATCCATTTGGATCTTGAATTGGGGTAATGCAATAGTAAGCAACACATAGATAGTCCATAGTCAAACTCCACATATAATGATGAAAAGCAGTATAATCCTCCCTATATTTTGACGCTAGTCAGAAAAGCTCCCTGCCTACACACAATTAAATATTTGAATGCCAAGCAAATTTTTCTAGACATTTTCCTAAATGCTAAAAAACATCTTGTTAGAAATCCCATTTCTCAGTATCCTACGTGGGTAATTATCGAATCCTCAGGAGAAATATGGCACGTTACACAGGACCGAAAAACCGTATTGCTAGAAAGTTCGGATGTAATATCTTCGGCCGCAGCCGAAACCCCCTTCTGCATAAGCAACACCCTCCGGGAATGCACGGCGCTCGAAGAAAGAAATCTTCAGACTACGGGCTACAGCTAGCAGAAAAACAAAAACTTGTCGCTGCATTTGGGATGATCTCCCTTTCACAATTGCTCAAATACTACCGCAATGCAGTTAGACTCAATGAAAGCACACCAACAGCGCTGATGAGACAGCTCGAGTGCCGACTCGATGTTTTCGTTTATCGCAGTGGATTTGCAAGCACCATTTTCCAAGCACAACAGCTCGTTTCACACGGCCACGTGCAAGTTAATGGTAAGAAGCTCGATATCCGCTCTTATCAGGTGAAAGTGGGTGATGCGGTTTCTATCCGCCCTAAGTCACAAAATCTAAAAATTGTGACTGACGCGATTACTCAGAGTAGTGCAAATGAGACACCCGAGTATATGACTGTTGACCATAAAGGGTTCAAGTCAACTCTCGAATGTCAACCAGAAGTGGACAACATTCCACTCCCTTGCCCAATCAAAATTTCTAGTGTTTGCGAATTCCTCGCTCACACAACCTAATTGATTGAACGACCTAGCTTCTTCCTCTGGGAGAAGCTAGACCCCACCCGCACCCCTTTTCAATAGGACTTGAGAACATGCCTTCAAAAGAACATCTAAAGGTTGGAGCTCACTTTTCCGTACAAGGAGGCGCTCACCTCGCCCTAGAAAGAGGTGCTGCCATCGGTGCCAATGTTGCCCAAATTTTCACCTCCAATCAAAAGCAGTGGAAAGGGCGTGTATTCTCCGATGAAGAAATTGCTCTCTGGAATGAGACCAAAGCCCGGACAGGTCTCTCATCGATTATGAGCCACGGCAGTTACCTCATCAACCTTGGATCCAATAAGCCCGAACTGCTGAAGAAAAGCCACGATGCTTTTGCCGATGAGCTCAAGCGGTGCCACGACCTCCACGTCGACTATCTCAACTTCCATCCAGGTGCTGCGACAGGAGCCACTGAAGAAGAGTGCCTACAACGCATTATCGATCAACTCCGCTCTCTAAAAACTCTCATTGGCGAGGGGCCCACTATGCCAGTTCTTGAAACGACCGCAGGGCAGGGTACCTGCGTCGGTTACACGTTTGAGCACTTGAGCACAATTATTGAAGGGGTCAAAGATGTGATGCCTATTGGGGTGTGTATCGACACGTGTCACATCTTCTCAGCTGGCTACGATATTCGAACAAGAGAGTCGTGGGATCATGTCCTCAAAGAATTTGATCGGATCATTGGACTTAAGCATCTGGTCGCATTCCACGTCAATGACTCGATGAAACCCCTTGCTTCCAAGAGGGACCGCCATGCCAATTTAGGCGAGGGCGAAATTGGCCTTGAATCGTTTGAATTCCTCGTCACAGATGAGCGGACACGCCATCTCCCCCTCTATTTAGAAACTCCCAATGGGGATACAATGTGGGAAAAAGAAATTCAACTTTTAATAGACCTTGCAACCAATAGGGTAAAATGATGACGCTTGCTACACAAGAAGGTTTAACCGTCAAATTGATCAAGCAAAATGCCGATCTTGTTGACACATCAGTGAAAATCTCAGGGTGGATTAAAACCATCCGCAAACAAAAAAGCTTTAGCTTTGCTGAGATTAATGATGGCTCGTGCCTTTCTAATTTGCAAATCATCATCAATGACACTCTTGATAACTATGAAGCGCTTGTCGATAGCCTATCGACTGGAGCATCAGTTGAAGTAGAAGGAGTCGTGGTCAAAAGCCCAGGAGGCAAGCAGGCTGTTGAAATTCAAGCGAGCAGTATTGCGCTCATCGGCTCATGTCCTGAAGATTACCCCCTACAAAAAAAGCGCCACTCCTTTGAGTTTCTCCGCACCATTGCTCACCTCCGCCCTCGCACCAACTCCATTGGAGCGGTTGCTCGCGTGAGGAGCAAGCTTGCCTACGCCACCCACACCTTCTTTAACAATCGAGGATTTCTCTACGTCCATACCCCCATCATTACAGCATCTGATTGCGAAGGGGCAGGCGAACTTTTCCGCGTCACCACCCTTGAAGAAACAAACTTCACAAAAGACCAAGAAGACTTCTTTGCCACTCGCGCCTACCTCACTGTCTCGGGCCAGCTCAATGCGGAAACCTATGCATGCGGACTTGGCAATGTCTACACCTTTGGTCCTACATTCCGCGCGGAAAACTCTAACACATCTCGCCACCTAGCAGAGTTTTGGATGATTGAGCCAGAGATGGCCTTTTGCGACCTCATTCAAGATATGCAGGTAGCTGAAGACTACATCAAGTTCATGATCCAGACTGTGATGGATGAGTGCCAAGAAGATATTGAATTCTTCGACCGCTTTGTTGAGAAGGGGCTCATTGATAAGCTCACCCTCACCCTCAACTCTACCTTTGAGAGGGTTTCATATACTGATGCCATCGAAATCTTAAAGCAATCGAATAAGAAGTTTGAGTTCTCCTATGAGTGGGGTGAAAACCTCCAATCAGAACACGAGCGGTATCTGGCTGAAGAGCATTTTAACAAGCCTGTGATTGTCTACGACTATCCAAAATCGCTAAAGCCCTTCTATATGCGAGCAAATGACGATGGCAAAACAGTGGCTGCTATGGATGTGCTCATCCCAGGAATTGGCGAGCTGATTGGCGGCTCCCAGCGGGAAGAGCGGCTCGATATCATTGAGCAAAATCTAAAAGAGCACGATCTCGACCCTGCTGTCTACGGTTGGTATACTGACTTGCGCAAGTATGGATCGGTCCCCCACGCCGGATTTGGCCTAGGTTTTGAGCGGATGGTCCTTTACTGCACGGGGATGGAAAATATCCGCGATGTGATCCCCTTCCCCCGCACCCCTGACCACTGCGAGTTTTAAAAACCCTCTGACTCAATCGATCCAATCGCCTCTTGAATCTGCGAGTAGCTATACCCGCGCCCCATCAAGTAGCGAATGGCTCCATCTCGCTTTCTCGTCGCCAGCCGCTTCTTGCGATAAAGTTCCACAATCCCCTCCTGAATCAACGCACCCCCCTCCTCATCAAGCACTTGAGCCATCGCCTCGTCAAGGGTGGCGCGGGACACCTTGCTAAAAAGCTTACTGCGCACCGCCTGTACCCCAAAGCCACTCTTTAGATACTTGAGTACGTGCCTCATACAGAGTCGTCCATCATCGAGATAGCCATATTCACTTAGCCGACCCAATACCCCCTCGACCACATCGGCAGGGTACTCCTTCCCCTCCAGCTTGGTCTTGATCTCAGAGTAATAGTAGTCCTTGATTCCCAATAGGTAGCACGCGTAGTTAAACGCCTTTTTTTCAAGTTTTTCCTTCATCATCACACCAAGAATCATAGATTTTTCTCAAGAATTCCACAAACAAATTGTGAATTAAGCTATAATACCTTTAGATAACTGGTAGAAAAGAGCTTTGGAGTGACAAATATGACCGAACCCACCAACCCAACAGGCCCCTCCTCACCTAACCCAACGCCACCCCAATCCGGCCCCTCCTCTAACGTCCCGGGTTTTACCCCCATTGGAGGAAGCGGAGAAGACCCATGGCAATCTTTCAAAAACTTTCTAGGCCCTGAGGGGTATAAGAAATTTATGAACGGCCTTTGTCAGTCAATCAACCAGGATATCAGCCGCCAAACCAAGAAAATGCACGAGGCGAGCGAAAAGTTGAAACGAGCCGAACTGGGCGAAGATGACATTAACTGAGACCACAACCCTCCTCACCCCCGACCATCTCATCGGAAAAAGGATCGATGCTGCCCTCGCCCTCCAATTTCCCACCTACTCGCGCACCTACTTCCAATACCTCATCGAGCTCCAGTCCATCCTTATCAACGGCCAACCCGAAAAGAAGCGCTACCGTCTCCAGCCCAACGACACCATAGAAATCCTCTTTCAACCCCACCCTGAAATCGACCTCGAGCCCCAAAACATCCCCCTAGACATCCTCTTTGAAGACGACCACATCATCGTCATCAATAAACCCGCCGGAATGGTCACCCACCCCGCCGCCGGTAACCCAACAAACACCCTCGTCAACGCCCTCCTCTACCACTGCAATAACCTACCCAACGCCACCGACCAAACCCGCCCCGGCATCGTCCACCGCCTCGATAAAGATACCTCCGGCGTCATTGTCTGCGCCAAAACCAAACAAGCGCACGAACACCTCGTCAACCAATTTGCCAACCGGCAAGTGAAAAAAGAATACCTCGCCATCACCCGTAACCGCCCCCAATCCCTCCACATCGACGCCCCCATCGGCCGCCACCCCACACACCGCAAAAAAATGGCCATCCAACCCGAAACCGGTAAGCCCGCCCAAACCCACTTTGAAATCCTCGCCACCGCCACCCACCTCTTCCTCATCCGCGCCAAGCCCATCACCGGCCGCACCCACCAAATCCGCGTCCACCTCCACCACCTCAACGCCCCCATCCTCGGCGACACCCTCTACTCCACCCCCGCAGCCCACCGCCAGCTCCTCCACGCCCACACCCTCCACCTCACCCATCCCCATACCAACGCCCCCCTCACCTTTATAGCCCCACCGCCCTCCGACCTCCAAACCATAATAGACAAGATAATGCAGTAATGAGGCCGTCTTTTTCCCCAATCTGTGCGATCTTGCCCGCCCAATAAACCCCAAGCTACCCCACCCTGATGCCAGGACCCGAACCTGGCTTGCCTCGGCAAGCTGTGAGGGTTGCGGCATCCCCACAAAGTGTCCAGCAATAGAAGCCACCCCAGTAGTCCCTGGGGCCTGTATTTTGGATGCAGTTGGGCCCGGCCTTGTCCGGGTGCAAATGCGCCAAAAGGCAGCGCCAGGGAGGCGCCGGAGTTTTTCCCCATGACTGATTTTCTCCCCCGATGAGCTGTATAAAGAAATACGTCGAGGGGGAGAAAATCGGTCATGGGGAAAAAGACGGTGCCCTACCAAAAAAACTACCCCCCCCACACCACCCATAAAAATTGTCGCATATTAAATGCATATAATGTACTTTAAGATCGTGACCCCTACAATGCACATATAGACCGCAGCTGGTAGGAAACTCTGAACACTCAAAAAGGAATGGAACATGAAAGAATTTGTCGAATATATTGTGAAAAATCTAGTCGATAATCCAGATAAAGTACAGATCAACGAAGTCGGCGGAACCCATACCCTCATCATCGAACTCAGCGTGGAAAAGTCTGATATCGGTAAAATCATCGGTAAGAAAGGCAAAACCATCAACTCAATCCGCACCCTACTCATGTCAGTTGCCAGCCGCAACAACGTCAGGGTCAATCTCGAAATCATCGAAGATGGTCAGAGAAAAGACGCATAAGTTATAGCTAACAACCGCTATCGAGCCCGCCCACAAGCGGGCTTTTTTTTGTCCAAAACAATCCCCCCTCAGTCTGGCACGGCACTTCCCTGTCTCGTGCGGGGTTTCTCAGCCTGGCACAGCACTTCTCTTCCTGGTGCGGGGCTTCCCTGTCTCGGTTGGGAGCTACGCACTCAATTTTTCTGCGGGAAGTTGGGAGCAAGATCGGTTTTGCGAGAGGTAATGAGCTCGGGAAGCAGTTCAATTGTGATGAAACTACGGGGCCTATCCGTCTGCTCTACGATACACTCAGGCGGGTAGGGCAAGTTTTCATCCATAATTGCCTTGATCTGCTCGTGATCTTTTCCACAAATCCGCACACGAGGTCGAAACTCTTTTATCTTTTCCATGCGGAAGAAGTTGCAAAGGAAGGTGGTGAGATATTCAGGTCCCAATTCCTCCTCAAGCGGAGCGAAGATACGAAGTAAGTCGACATGGCTATGCGTCACATCGCCTGCTTGATGCACCTCTTGGGCTGTCTTAACAGTGGACGTGAGGAAGACATAGAGATGGATATCTGCTCTACTCTCTCGAACTTGATCAATATAGGCAAACCACGCATCGACAATTGCCTCCTGATGCCTTTCGAGCATTGTAAGATTTGTCGAGAAATATTTAAATTGAGTGGCACAAGTGGTACGCCCGAGAAATTTGGTGTCTTGGAAAAAGGTAGAATGAGGCTTAGAGACATCCTCAATTACCTCGTCCACCTTAAACTCTTTTTTCTTAAAGAGTGGACCGTATATTGAGTAAACCTCTTTATTTTGTAGAATGCGATCAGCTGCACAACGGCAAAACTCTTTATCCATGGGGATATCATCAAAGCTAATCACTTCGACAACTTGCTTTTTCGATATGCTCTTCATCCGATTGATCAGGCCTGCAATCGCATTCACATCATCACATGAAACCTTATTGAGCAAGTCCGTATCATCGAAAATAGCAATGAGAAAGTGGTAGTACTCAATAAACTCCCGATCGGGGTGGACAAAGTACTTGTCCCCTTTGCCCAAGTTCGCACGCACCTGAAGAAGCCGCTGGGTAATACGGGTTGACTCAGGGGAAGGATCACGCGCAAACCAGTTCTTTAACTCTCTTTCCACCCCCGCTTCATCCATTCCATACGTAGAGTATTGATCATTCATCTCAAACGAAAGAAGCGCAAAGAGGGTATTAGATGATTGACACGCCCGGAGATTTGCCACATATGGGGACTTTGTCGAAATTGCTGATTTATGGTGATCTAAAAAAGCAATGGCTTGGAGGTAGTCTGGTACTTTGGTTTCTTGGTAGTTTGAAAAGTCCCAAAGCGAGACGGTCCCACTATGCTCACCTTGCACATCTACATCATCAATAAATCCCATGGGAGCAATCGATTGCTTCGACTCCAAACAAACAGTGAGGTGGGCATACGACTTCATTCGAGCCCGCACTTCCGCATATGGCACACCCAAACCAAGGAAGTTTGGAAGGTGGCCAAATACTTTTTGCTTGATCATCACTGCGACCCCCAGAGAATCGAGATAATCTCGGAAGATTCGGAAAGCATCAGATAGCGCAAGCAACACTTTTTCCATATGAGTAAATAATCTCGAGCGCTCTTCAACAATCTTTCCATTAGCAAAGAACTCATCCGCACAAAACTCATTTAACGCAGCAAAGAAGTTATTAAATGGTGCCACACTTTGCTCAGTCATCCGATTGGCAAACTGCGCAAATGTTGCCCCCCATCCCTCAGCCACATTGAGCACCACTTTAAATACCTGATCGACATTCTCCATAATCTTAGTCGAAAAAGTGGAGGCTGGATCACTGCTTGAAAGGGGATATGCACCAATCGCCTCAATGTACTCTTTAAATTCTCCATCTGTCAAATCGGGCTTTGAGAGGAGATGGACTAGATCGAGGTTCACTTTATTCTGATACCAACGGAAAACACTTGCAATCGAGTCAATCAGCTTGCGAACGCTATCGATATCCATATTCCGCCAGTCGGTGATGTAGTTCTCTTGTCTATCAACGACAACTGTTGCACTTGAGTGGCGGGTGAGCGTCTCAGAGAATGAGTCCTCATCTTCTGTCTTGAAAAATAGCCCTTTAGACTTCATCAAATCAAGCGCTTTGAGGTCGAGCTTTGAATGGCGATCACATGCAACTGCTAGGAGATCACTTCCAAAAAACTGCCCAAAACATAAAGGGTATTCTGTAAACTCCTCTACTGGTCCAGGGGGGAGGTTCCAACGTTGCAATGTGCCGCTCAATCCACACCCGAAAGCTGCCATATACCCCCAAAATGAGGCAACGAGTGTATCCACATCAGGTGATCCATGCGCCGAAGCAATGTGGGCGCCAGGATAGACCTGACCAAGCCCAACTGGAAAGAGCGATTGATAACACTCCCGGGGTAGGTGCTTCCCAACAATCCTCCCCCGCACGAACAACTTTTCTTCGTCACTCAATTCACAAAGGTGGGAGAGGGCATACTCAAAATCCTCAAATCGGTAGGAAAACTTCACCTCTTTTCTCACCCGACTCACAAAATCAATGGCTGCAGGGAAGCAAAAAACAGGTCCAGTCTGATCGAGAATAAGTTGAACGAGGCGATTGGAAATGGCGAGATATTTTTCTCGTAAATTCTTTTTTTGGAACTCTGGCGAGCTAATTTCTTGAACAAACTCTTCTGTCTCAGAAAATGATTCTCGGCTGTATTCAAAGTCGCCGATATGTTCTTTAAACGTTAGTTGAGTACTTCCCATATCAACGCTGCCCTAGGATTGGAGGTTATTGCTTCCAGGCTATAAAAATCGGACCGGACAGGATTCGAACCTGTGACCGTCCGCTTAGAAGGCGGGTGCTCTATCCAGCTGAGCTACCGGTCCTGACGATCACAAGAGATCATAGCTATCATCGAAATGAATTTCAAGTTTATTTGAAAAAATGGCATAATCATTTGATATGAGACCATCACTAATCATTCACTCTTCAACCGGGAAGATGGGAAAAGCCACCCTCTTGGCCGCCCAAAACGACCCCCGATTTTCTCACATCACTCCCCTATCTAGATCCACACCCCCGCCCCCAAATTGCTTTCAAAACAATCCCATTCTCATCGATTTCTCCCTCCCCGAAGCGCTCGACTCCCTCCTTTTGCTGGCCACTACTCACTCTCTCCCCCTAGCCATTGGAACCACCGGCTATTCAGCTGATCAATTTGCAGAAATTGAAAACGCCGCAAGCCGCATCCCAATCTTTTATGCCTCCAACTTTTCAATCGGGATTGCCCTCTTTCAGCAGTTTCTGAGCCAAAATGCCCCCTTTCTTACATCCCACTTCTCTCTTGCACTTTCCGAAACCCACCACACAGAGAAAAAAGACTCCCCAAGTGGCACCGCTCTTGCCCTCGCAAGTCCCTTCGACCAGATTGATATTGATTCCATGCGCATCGCTGAGAAAGTGGGCATTCATAGCCTTACAGCAAGCTCACCCTTTGAATCACTTACCATTACTCATGAAGCAAAATCCCGCACCCTCTTCGCCCAAGGGGCACTTGATGCTGCTGTTTTTATTCAAAATAAACCTCCCAAGCTCTATGCTATGAGCGATCTACTCAATGCTAACCCGTAGGAATCTCATGTCCATGCACATTACAACACCCCGATTCGAACTCTCCCTCCACTCCCAACCCTTATTTATCATGGGCCCGTGCGTGATGGAAAATAAAGAGCTCCTGCGGCAAACAGCAGAATTTCTAAAGGAGCTAAGTGAGAAGTTGGGCTTTACGCTAATCTTTAAGTCTAGCTTTGACAAGGCCAACCGAACAAGCATCGATGCCTTCCGCGGCCCTGGCATTGAACAGGGACTTGAGTGGATCAGCGAAATCCGAGAAGAATTTGATCTTCCCATTCTTTCCGACATCCATACCCCTGAGCAGGCAGAAAAAGCAGGCCGCGTGCTTGATATGCTCCAAATTCCAGCCTTCTTATGTCGTCAAACCGACCTTCTCGTTGCCGCAGGTCAAACGGGAATCCCGATCAACTTAAAGAAGGGACAATTTGTCTCCCCTGAAGATATGGCAGGAGCTGTCAAAAAGATTGAATCAACCGGGAATACAAATATTCTACTCACTGAACGGGGAACGACCTTTGGGTATAACAACCTCGTTGTCGATATGCGCTCTATCCCAATCATGCACAACCTTGGACATCTCGTCTGCTATGATGCTACCCACTCGATTCAACGCCCTAGTGGAATGGGGAGCTACTCGGGTGGCGATCGGGAGTTTATTGCTCCCTTACTCTTTGCAGCGGCAGGGGCTGGTGCCAACGCCTTTTTCCTCGAGGCCCACCCCGATCCAGACAACGCTCTTTGCGATAGCAAATCGATGATTGCCTTCAACGATTTAGAGCCCATTTTGGAAAAAGTCCTGCAAATTCGCGCAATTTTTAGGGAGGGGTAAATGTTTGGTCGGGGTAAATGGATATTATCGTGTTGTGGATTGTTAGTAGTTGGTCTCACCCTCTATCTTTCCACGCTTGAATCGCGAATGGTAGAAGATCGATCAACAGCCGATCCTTCACTCCCCCTCATCTGCGAAGGAGTTGAATCGACAAAGGAAATTTGGCGTACGCATGAAAACAAACGGTCGGTTAGTTTTCTTTATTCTCCGCATTCGACAATTAATTTTTTAAAAAAAGAAAATATTCTTGTTGAAAATCTTTCTTTCCCTCAAATTTGGATAGAGGAACGATACGAGGAGGATAGGTCTGTTTATCTTATGAGTCATCTCACGGCTCACAGCGGTGTGCTCGACTATACAAAGCAGGTTCTCACAATTGCTGAAGGGGAAATCGAGCGCTACTTCGCTCCGACGACGACAGCTACTAATGAGAAAGCGATTGTCACAAGTGGACAGATCAAAACAATGGATATTCAGCTCAATCAAAACCATCCCGATATTGCGATTGAAAACTTCACATTGGAGCTTTCAAGGTGAAGACACAAGCGTTGTTACTGGTGGCATGCGTTGCTGCTTATGCCAGTCCTGATGTGGATAAGGTCTCTCTGAGCGCTAAGCACGCCAGCTGTTCTGGGGAGCACATGTTCCTTTCTGACCAGGTGAGAATCGATTTAGGCACCTGCCAAATTGAAGCTGAAGAAGCCGATGCCCTTATCAATCAATCAACGAAAAAAATTATCGAGCTCACTTTACGCGATAGTGTCCGACTCCAGCTCAATGATGCCCAAGAAGTGTGTGCAGAATACCTCCACTTTGACGCCGAGCAGTGTGTCGCTACCCTCAAAACAGAAGAAGGGAGGTGCTACTTGCGGGGTGAAACAGCAAAATCCCCTTTTGAGCTCCGCGCACACGACATTGTCGTTTATCTCTCAAACGAAGCAACGAACAGATTTAGACACGTAGAAGCCGCAGGCGATGTCCAAATTTTTCTCGACAACGGCCTTATGATCCAAACAGAAACCGTTGATCACTCCAATGGACAATCCCTATTCTGCTCTGAGTGTGATATTACTCAAAACGGCAACCACATCCATGCACTCTCTCTCGAGTATGATACCCTAGCAAATATCGTCTCTCTCTCTGGTCCCACCGGTGAAATTCTCACTCAAACAGCCACTGAACCCCTCCAATTTGCCGCCAATAGCCTTTTATGGGAAATAGAAGAGCACTCGCTCACAATGACCGATGAGGTTCATCTTGCCTTTGCAAATGATACCACCCTTTCTGCAAAAGATGAGCTCGTATGCACTTATGACCTTGCCAATCGTACCCTTGAGGCCTTTCAAACGAGCGGATATACCGAAATATTCCACATGCGGGAAAATGGGGGTGCCACCCGATTCCAAAGCGCTGAAGGGCTCATCTATGACCCAAAAACAGAGCGCATCTCATCTTGCAGTGAAGGGCTATTTGCCAACGGCTTTGTCCACGTCCGCTCAGACCGATCATTTCTTCAACTCGTCAACCAACTCCCCGAATCGATACGGTTCGAGGGGCTTGTCGAAATGGAATCCGATAACAACTATGGCCTTGCCGACTCGATCAACTACCACCTCGCCCAAAAAGAACTTCTCCTACAAGCAGAAAAGGGGAAGAAGGTGCTCTTTTGGAGCGATGAAGACTCAGTTCAAGTAAGCACTGATCAAGTATTGATAAAAAGTATTCCCGGACAAAAACGACCTGGGGTATACTGTGACGGAGATACCTCATTTTTCTTCGATCGACGCGATAAAAAACGGATAATGCATGGGTTCAATGCTCAAAGTCAGAAAATTAAAGAAAATCTATAGCCACCGACCAGTCGTTTCTGATCTCGAGCTAGATATCCATCCCGGCGAAGTGGTTGGCCTCTTAGGACCAAACGGGGCGGGAAAAACGACAACTTTCCACATGATCATGGGCCTTGTCCGTCCCAATTCAGGACAGATCATCTTTAAAGATGAGGATGTGACCCAATTGGCAATTGAAGAGAGGGCTGCCCGCGGCCTGGGTTACCTAGCGCAAGAGCCCTCCATTTTTCGCTCCCTCACTGTTGAAGACAATCTTCTCTGTGTTTTAGAAACCCTTGGTTTAAGTAAAAAAGAGCAATACAAAAAACTCGATGAAGCGCTTAAAGAGCTCGATCTCTCACCTTTGCGCAAATCAAAATCCTCCGTTCTCTCAGGTGGTGAGCGGCGACGGCTAGAAATCACCCGCGCCCTGCTCACAAACCCCTCACTCATCCTCCTCGATGAGCCATTTGCCGGCGTTGACCCCCTCTCGATTACCGAGATGAAAAAGCTAATTCTCATCCTCAAGAAAAAGGGAATCAGTATTCTAATCATCGATCACAATGCGCGCGAAATTTTTACCATCGTCGATCGATGCTACCTCATTAAGGATGGAACTAACCTCGCCTTTGGTACCCCTGAAGCGCTGATCGCCAATGAAAAGGCAAGAGCCTTTTACCTCGGTGACACTTTTTCAGCAGCCACTGCCTGATCGAGCAACTCAAAAGCCTGAGCAATGGTCTCTTTAGGTGATAAATTGATCAGACACTCACTCTTTCCACTCGCCCCACAACCGGGCAGGTAACACGGCTGACAGGAATACTGATTGGCAATTACACGGGCGCGCGCATTTTGCCACGGCCCCCAATTCACATACGAGCTAGGGCCAAATAACACAACAACAGGCGCCTTAAATACACTCGATAAGTGCAGCGGAAGAGAATCGACACAAATGAGGAGCTTTGCCTTTGAAATAAACGCACCGAGCTCTTTTAAGCTCATTTTCCCCGCCATATTGATCACTCCCTCAGGGCCAGAGCGGGCCAAAATTTCCTCCACTTGGGCAATTTCTACAGGGTCTGGTCCGGAGGAGATTACCACCGTCTCTCCCCTTTGGCGAAGAGCCCGGATTACCTGAGCCATATGTTGTGGCGGAACACACTTAAAGTCCCACCGGGAGGAAGGGTGGATGTGAACAAACCCGCCACTTCCTGTTAACTGATCCACTGTTTGCTTTGCCTGTTCCGGGACAAAAAAGCCAAGTTCTTTTTCGTTTAGTCTAGGCATCAAGCCAATCGCTCGCATCGCATCGAGATCTTTTTCCACTGTGTGGCGCAACGTGGGACATCGTTGATAAAGATGGGTAAAGAGCTTTTTCTTAAATAACATCCCGGTCTTTTTCGGATCCATTCCGAGTCGATAGCGAGCTTTTGAAAAGGCAGCAACAATTGCCCCCCTATCCCCTTCGGTTAAACTGATGACAAGATCATACTTGTTTTTCCGAATCTGTTTTAAGACACGCCACTCACCCAAAACCCTCTTCCATAGCCCCCCTTTTTTCCATTTCTTGTCATATCCAATCAAATCAGATATCGCTGGGTGCCCCTCCAATATCGGGATACACTCTGAATAGACATATCCATCAATCTGAACGTTTGGAATGCGACTTTTCAAAAGAGAAAAAACTGGAGTTGATAAGAGAACATCGCCGTGATGGCGCAGTTTGATAACAAGAACCCGCTTAACCGTGCTAAAATCAATTTCCATGGGTTAAGGATACTTGATCAATCTGTTTTATGAAAAGACCTTTAGCCTATATTCCCCGAGAGGGCTTGAAGAGCGATGAAATTGACACTGAATGCCACGATGAGCGGGGGTAAAAACCCAATTAACAAGGCGCTCATGTTTAAAATCATTGAGATCGCACTATCGATTGCGCGAATGCCGGTCAAATGGATCCTTCGCGCCACGCCTTCTCTTGCATCGAGTGTGGTCCACTTTCTCGAGCTGCGAGCCACTTGCAAATACTCAAAACGGGTCATATTGAGATTGACAATCTCATATTGATCTAACTTTTCTAGCTCAACTCTCCCCTCACCACTTGTCAAATGCTCCTTAGAAAAAGAGACAATCCGCTCAAGCATCTCATCTGAACGGCGAAATTTGGTTACTGTCTCCTCGCATTCAGGACATTGAGCATGTCGATGATCAGTCTGTTGCATGGACAGATCCTGCCGCTCCACAACATGACGACTAGAACAATTCACTTCTACCGGATTGAAAAACACCTTGCCCGTTGAATTAGAAATAATGCCCGCATCTACGGCCAGTTCATGGATCGAGTGATAGATCCCATACTCCTCTGAGATGGGATAAACATCGAGACTGTCACTCCGCTTGATCATATGCAAATAGTTACGAATAGCAACAGTTGCCGCCTCATCGATCTTTACCTCACTTTCAAGTGAAAACTGATTGCATGTCGGGCAACAACTTTGAAGCTCTACAAAACGCTTGAGTTCTCTTAGCTCTGCTCTATGGCCACAAGGAAGCACTCCCACCTGGCGCATCACAAGCTTTGTCAAAGGGCACTGGTGATCTGATCTTAGCTCAGGGACATCTCCTCGCCCATCTTCGTTTGCAGGAAGGGGCAAAAAGAGCCGGGCCCCCACCATTCCCCCAGTCGAAATTAACCGCTTGATCATATCCACTGCAATATCATACGCCAAAAGCTTTTTCAAATGATTGACCGACTCTTGGTGGAGTTTTCTTGCATCTTCCTCAACTAAGATTTCATTTTCTAACTTATGACTTAGGGCAATTGCTTCAGCAACCCATGTGCTAAAACTAGGATGCAGTAAGCGAGCCTTTTGTAAAATTTGGGGCCAGAGGCCCTGATAGCCTATCAGCGCCCGATTGTCCTCACGGCTCAAGTGCTGATGGACCAAATCCCGAATCTCCCGATCAACTACACGCTCAGGGATAAATGCGCCTTGATCACGCAGCAAACAAAGATCTTTCCGCGCTTTTTCGCTCCGTACAATCCCTCCCTCTGCAAGAGGCAACTCAAGGACAGATTGATTCAAAGAAATAATATGATAGATCATCACAGCCTGCTCATTGAGTAAGCTATCGTTCACCTGATAGTGAAAATTTGTTGACTTGCAGCCCGAACAGGAAACAGGCTCATACCTTCTTGCTCCCTCAAAATGATTCTTTGCAAGCTGAGCCATAGCCTTACTGTGCACCTCACCTTGATCCAGGGTTTCATAGCAAGATGAACACATCCGCGGTCGCCGGCTCAATCCATGCACAACAGCCCTTTCTGATTCGGTCAAATAAGCATCTAACCCAGCACCCGTAACAGAATCTGTAACTGAACTACACATAAGCCACCACTATTAAGAAAGCACTAAGATTATACCTTAAAAACCCTTTATTGCCAACGGTTAAAGACTCGATCACAAACATTAAAGTATTGATTATTATTCAGTCGACAACCAAATATTTCATCGCCCCCACCACATCTGCTAAACCAATCCACTCCAAACCTTGCAAAAATAGCTTCAATCATCTAAACTGCTGGCAAAATAACCTCGAGGAAACATGGAAAGAACTCTGTCTATTATTAAGCCAGACGCTGTGGAAAAAGGTCACATCGGCGACATCCTAAAAATCTTTGAAACGAACAACCTCAAAATCGTTGCCATGAAAATGGTCCACCTCTCAACACAAGAAGCGGAGCAATTTTATGCCATTCACAAAGAGCGTCCCTTTTTCCGCGACCTTATCGACTTCATCACATCAGGTCGTGTCGTTGTCTCTGTCTTAGAAGGTGAAAATGCCGTGGCAAAAAATCGCGAACTGATGGGAGCGACAAACCCACAAGAAGCAGCGCCTGGCACCATCCGAGCTGAATTTGCAGACTCAATCGATGCCAATGCCGTTCACGGATCAGACTCGCTTGAAAACGCAAAAATCGAAGTGGAATTCTTCTTCAACAATCAGCTCGCTGCCCTGTAGGCAATTAGAGCTCAACAAGCAAGGTAACGGGGCCATCACCGACCATCCTCACCTCCATCTCGGCTCCAAACCTTCCTGTAGCAATCCCAATCCCGTATTGATCCGCCTCTTCTTTCAGACGGGCTACAAACTGATTGTAATGCTTAAGTGCACCATCTGGCCTTGCGCTTGTTGTAAATGAAGGGCGATTCCCCCGGGATAGATCCCCAAAAAGGGTAAACTGCGAAACGACGAGAATCTCATGCGGCCCATTTGCCTGAGTGGTATCTTTTAAAGAATAGTTCATCTTCTGCTGACTATCGGGGAAAATACGCATATTGAGTAACTTCCTGATCCCTTGATCCCCCTTTTCTAGGGTATAGTCATTAGAAAAGGCGACAAAGACCATGATCCCCCGATCGATTTGACCGGTCATCTCATTTGCAACCGTCACGCTTGCCTCTTTTACTCGTTGGATGAGTAGGCGCATTACGACTCCTCGGACTGAGCAATCGCTTGAATTTTATCAAGCTCTTCAAATAGCTCTTCTGGGCATCGATCCCCAAACTGGGCAAAATAGTCGCGAAGCCCCTCCACCTCGACAAGCACATCTTTATCCGGCATATCAAAGAGCTTGTCCACATCAACCTTTGGCATATTTTCTAAATTCAGATCACTTTTTTGTGGAACATTTCCAAATGCCCTTTCAACGGGCCTTGCTTCATTTTGCACACGCTTTAAGATCCAGTCAACAATGCGGATATTATCCCCATACCCCGGCCAGAGAAGGCTCCCATCTTCGTCCTTCTTAAACCAGTTGACATAGAAAATCTTGGGCAACCGCACCCCTTCTTGTTTCCCCAATTCAATCCAGTGCTGAAAGTAATCACCCATGTGATACCCACAAAATGGAAGCATTGCAAAAGGATCGTGGCGCAATTTTCCCGTCTGCCCTACAGATGCTGCCGTTGTCTCAGAGCTAAGGCTTGCTCCAAACAAAACCCCCTGGTTCCAGCTTTGCGCCTCCCTTACAACGGGGATATCCCCCCTTCGCCCCCCAAATAAAATCGCATCGAGCACCACCCCTTCAGGCTTATACGCATTTTGATCGAGCATAGGACAGCTGCGAATATTGACTGTAAAGCGGGCATTGGGATGGGAGGCGGGCTCACCTGATTCAAGTGTCCACTCCTCCTTCTTCCAACTCATTAATCCTGCTGGGGGCTCATCTGTTTGCCCCTCCCACCAGACATCCCCATCTTCAGTCAGCGCCACATTTGTAAAAATCGCATTTTCACGCAGCCCCTTCATCATCACCGGATTGGTTTTATAGGAAGTCATTGGAGCAATCCCAAAAAAGCCATGTTCTGGGTTTAACGCCCGGATCCGTCCCTCTTCATCTGGCCACATCCACGCAATGTCATCTCCCACTACGCCAGAAGTCCACCCCACCAAATTGGGCTTGAGCATCGCCATGTTCGTCTTCCCACACCCACTTGGAAAAGCAGCAGCAATATAAAACTTACGCCTCTTAGCCGGTGTAATGGCGAGAATGAGCATATGCTCTGCATACCACCCATTTTCTTTGGCCACCACACTTGCAATGCGCAGTGCTAAACACTTTTTCCCAAGGAGCGCATTTCCCCCGTATCCACTCCCATACGACCAGATCTCCCGTATTTCAGGGAAATGACAGATATACTTTTCATCATTACATGGCCAAGAAACATCCTCTTGCCCCGGCTCAAGTGGCGCCCCAACAGAATGGACAGCTGGGCAAAAGTCGATCCCCTCATTAAACCGAGCTGTGATATTCGGCCCCATCCGAGTCATCAAGTGCATGTTGACCACTACATACTCAGAATCGGTAAACTCAACACCAAACATCGCAAGCTTAGAATCGGGCTCACACATGCAAAAAGGAACCACGTATAGCGTACGCCCCTGCATACACCCCCGAAACTTCTCCCCTAAAATGGCCATCATCTCATCGGGATCTTTCCAATTGTTCGTCGGACCAGCGTCCTCGGGAGACTTTGAGCAAATAAAGGTGCGATCCTCAACCCTTGCAACATCACTTGGATCAGAAAAAGCGGCAAAAGAGTTGGGTCTTTTTTCGGGATTGAGCCGGACAAAGGTCCCCTTATCAACTAGCTGATCACACAATCGAGCGTACTCTTCAGGAGTCCCATCACAAACTACCACTCGATCAGGAGTGGTCAGAGCTTTAACCTTTTCTATCCACTCATCGAGCTTTGCATTTTGAATCATTGAAGAATCTCCCTGTTTGACGCGTATGGATCATGTCGATAACGGGCCACATTGTGACACATATAAAAGATTCAAATCAAGAATTACGTAAGAGACTAGACTGTTGCTTCTTTGCGCTTCTTAAACCGATCGAGAAAATCGAGCGCCTTACCTGCACCTAAACAAACGGCAAGCAATGGGTTTGGAGCAATGATGACGGGCAATCCACACTCTTTGATTAAATACTTATCCAATCCTTTGGTCAAAGCACCACCACCTGCAAGCACCATTCCCCTTTCAACCAAATCAGCAGCGAGTTCCGGTGGACATTTTTCAAGTGTGAGCTTCACACTCTCAATGATCTGCTGTACAGGCTCCGCTAAACACTCGCGAATTTCAACAGAATTTATCCGCTTTGTCACTGGCAATCCAGCCACCTGATCGCGTCCACGCACTTCCATCTCAAGCTCATGATCACCCAATGGATAAGCCGATCCAATGGTAATCTTAATCTCTTCAGCCGTTCTTGGACCAATCATCAAGTTATACGTGCGGCGCATATAGTTGATGATACACTCATCAAACTCATCCCCACCAATCCGTAGCGAGCGAGATTCAACAATCCCTCCAAGAGAAATAATTGCAATCTCAGTCGTACCCCCGCCAATATCAATAATCATATTTGCAGCTGGCTCATGCACAGGCAAGTCGACACCAATCGCCGCTGCCATCGGCTCTTCAATCAACACCACCTCTTGAGCTCCCGCCCGCAAAGCAGAGTCTTCCACCGCCCGTTTTTCCACCCCAGTAATGCCCGATGGAACAGCAATCAAAATCTTCGGCCGAAAAATCGACCGTGAGGGAGTCACCCGCTTAATCAAAGCCTTGAGCATCCCTTCCGCAATTTCAAAGTCCGCAATTACACCATCTTTCATCGGACGCACCGCATGAATCTTTCTCGGCGTACGACCAAGCATCGACTTAGCCTTATGACCCACAGCCAACACCTCATTGCTAGCCGAGTCAACCGCAACAACCGAAGGTTCCGCCAGAATAATCCCCTTACCCCGCACATACACCAACGTATTCGCAGTTCCAAGGTCAATCCCAATATCGTTGGTAAACAGGCCGCTCACACTGCGCCACTTATCCAACATCATTTGGCCCACTTTATTTTTCTGTAGAAGGGAACTTTTTTCGTTACTCATAGATTCTCTCGCGTCCTATTGTACCTCACCACCCTATAATGAAACATCTCCTCCGAAAAAATCAACCTTTTTCACCACATGCGAATAATATTCGAACCCAACCCCCAAAAAATGCACCCACTACAACATGAATGAAAAACCACACCCAGCCAACAAAGAAAAAAGCAAATCCATCAAATGTATTAGCGGGGCATTCTAGGCGGGTTTTCTATGCGGATTTTGTGCTGCCATCGGCAGTTGCAAAAGCCAGCAGAAAACACCCTAGAACGAGTTCGGCTTTTTCGCGGCCATTTGAAATTTCTCCCCCTCATACTCAAGCACCCTCAAAAATCGGCTTTTGACTTTGCCGACCCCTCCTAGCTTTGAAGCCGCTATCATTGCTCAACTTTCTCAAGTTGAGCGGCTTCAAGCGCCACTTCGTTGCTTCAAATCAAGGGGGGCGGCTTTGTCAAATTTCCGATTTTTGAGGGTGCTTGAGTATGGTCGTATAGGGTGCATACCCTGAAGGGGGAAATATTTCAAAGAGCCCGAAAAAACGGGCTCGCCCTTCCACTCTCTTTCGAGAATTAAGTCTTGAGGAGTTCGAGAACGTCCTCCCATGTAAGCTTGGACATCGCCTCCTCATCACAAGAAACAACCTTCTTGACAATCCCCTTCTTCCGATTCTGCATCTCGACAATCTTCTCTTCAATCGAGTTCTTCGTGACCAACTTATAGACTGAAACATTCTGTTTTTGTCCCAAACGGTGAACACGATCGGTCGCCTGAGACTCGACAGCGGGGTTCCACCACATGTCGTAGTGAATGACAGTGTCAGCGCTAGTGAGGTTAAGCCCAGTTCCACCCGCCTTGAGGGAGACGAGGAAGACAGAAATCTTCTCATCATTATTGAATTGGTTGACAATCTCAAGCCGATTCTTTGATGAACCATCGAGGTAGACAAAGCGAATGCCACGCTGCTCGAAGTCTTGGCGCATAATCTGCAACATTTTGGTATATTGCGAGAAGAGGACAATTTTGTGATTCCCCTCGATCAATGTGTTGAGCAATTCTGTCAACATATCGTACTTGGATGAATCCCCCTCTTCGGGATTTTGTTTGGCAAAGATGGCCGGGTGGCAACAGATTTGCTTCAAGCGGGTAAGGGTTGCCAACACGTGGATCTGTACCTTTTGGAATCCCTCTTTCTCCACCAACTTGACCAACTCTTCCTTGGCCGATGTCGCATACGACTTGTAAAGATCCATTTGCACCTTGGAGAGCTGACAGTGGTAGGTGATTTCGGATACGGGTGGGAGGTCATCAAGCACATCTGCTTTCATACGGCGCAAGATAAATGGAGAGACTTTCGCCCGCAAGTATTGCAAGTTGCGCGACTGCTCTTCGCCGCCGACACGCATATACTTTTCCACAAACCGCTCGTACGAGCCCAAGAACCCTGGCATGAGGAAGTCGAACAAACTCCACAACTCATCCAATGAGTTCTCAATCGGCGTTCCTGAGAGAATGAGTCGATGATCTGACTTGAGCATCTTCACCGACTTGGCATTGCGCGTTCCCCTATTCTTAATGTGCTGGGCCTCATCGAGAATGGTGTAGGCAAACTGCACTTTCTCATAATCGGATATATCTTTTTGCAAGAGCGAGTAGGAGGTAATGACCACATCGTAATCGGTGCATTTTTCAATCAGCTTTTTCCGCTGCGATGGCACTCCATCGACAACCAGGGTGCTCATCTTAGGTGCAAACTTATTTAACTCTTCCTTCCAGTTATACAGCAAAGAAGTGGGACAAATCACAACAGTGGTACGGCCAGGCGTCTTCTGCATTTGCGAAAGGGCGCAAATTGCTTGCAAGGTTTTCCCCAATCCCATGTCATCGGCCAAGATTCCATTCAAGAACATCAAGCGCAACCGCTCGAGCCAATTGACCCCTTCTGTTTGGTAACTTCTCAAGTCAGCCTTCACACTCTTTGGAATTGGCGAGAATTCCAAGCTCTTCTCACCCAACATTTGCGCGCGGATCTCTTTGAGAGGCTTGGTCATCGTAAACTTCACCGGAAGCCCTTTGAAGTTGGTCTCATCAATATTAGCTAGGCTCCAAAGTGGACACTTCAGCTTGTGATTGGACAACTTCTCAATTCCCAACTCATCAAAGAGCTGGACTAGGCGACCCATAATCGACAGGTCGAGCACCAAAATCTTAGGGATTCGGCTTGCATCAGCCTTGCGAGCTTTCTTAGGCCCATCGAGCTCCAGGTAGGAGCGGCGCGAAAGGAGACATTCCCAAAGCTGGTCGAGATGAATGTTATTGAGGTGGCCGTCCACCTGAATATCAATTTCGTAAATATCCATCCGATCGGTATGCGATAGACTCAAGCTAAACTTCGATGAGTCGTAGATGAACTGATCGAGTAAGTTTTGCGGGCAGTTAAAAGTCACATGCCCCTGATGCGAAGGGATGATCTCAGTCATAAACTCGATAATCTTCTTATCGCTCTTGGCCTGATACACACCGGTCTCAGGAGAGTAGACAAACCCGTCAAACAACTCGCAAAGCAGCTTCTTCTCCCCAATTAAGTCCCGCGCCAAAACCCCTTCAGGATTGACAAATGAGATGAGTTGGTCATGCGAGAGGCTCTCATTGGCGGCTGGAATCTTCTTATCGCTATAGTCAAAGAATACCTCAGCCTCGAGCTCTCCGTTCAAATAAGAGAGATCGCAACTAGCCGAAAGATCTGAATCATTGGGCAATGTAACAATCTGACTCACCACCTCACCGCCAACTACATCAGCAAACTTTGTCAATTCGGGGAGTGAGTACTCGACAAAGGCCCCAAATAGTGGCTCTGGGATAGTCATATCCCGAATTTGGAAGAGGTGGATCAAGTGTTGGCGAGAAATGTTGCGCTGGAACCGATAGTAGACATGCTCGTGAATCATTCCTGGAATGGTTGATTCAAAAAAGCGCATATCCTCGAGCATCAAGGTCTGACTTTCAATATTAATCACCGGATTAATCAATAACTTAGAGGTGGGCGGCTCGATATACTCAAGATTCATCTGATAAATCGCCGGCTGTAGGGAGAACTTAAGCGGCTGCTCAAGCGAGGCTTCATAAATACATGGAAGCTGTGGATGCTCCCCCTCTTGATAGGCATACCCCTTTGCCTCTAATCGCTTCGAAGCAACCTCGAACGCGGTCGAGAGAATCATCCCAAACGCCTTGAGCTCAATGAAGGCACTCTTTTGTCCCTTCTCAGTTGTCGCTTTGTCATGAACACGCGCATAATCGACGAGCATGCGGGCAATTTCCCGCTGATCTTCGCGGAACGAGTCGAATGTGAAGAAATATTTGCGTCCACCAATTCCAATTTGCTCTTCATATCGAATCCCATCGAGGAAATCTTTTGCATTCGGGATATGCAAAGGCTTTGAGCGGCATGGGAGCCGAAGGGCCATTTGGAGCTCCACAATGGGGCGCGGAGCACTGTTTGTTGGAGCCGGCAGCGTATACATAATCGCAAGCTCTGCCTGGTCAATTTGGTGGCTTTCAATGGGCAAGAAGAAAGGTGAATCGGAAAGGATCGTTGATGAGTTGAGATATTCTTGCATCAATTCTTTTTGATACTGCTCCCCTTGACGAATCTCCTGTTTCGAAACCGCCTCTTTCACCGCATCGAGCAACTCTTCTTTTTCGTCTGAATCGAGCCCAGACATCTCCTCGAGATCGTTTTCCTTCGAGTAAGCAACGAGTATGTCATCTAAGTGAGCTTCTAGATGGAATAAGACAGCAGCGATATGCTGACAGTCGTAATTATAGGGACAATCACAATCAGAATCGATCGTCTCATTTTCAATTCGATCAATCTCTATTTCGCTCTCATAAGTGTTGTTAAACTGGCCGACAACCTTGGCGTTAATCCGCAAACTGTCGGTATCTAAGCTGATAATCTTTGCTGATAGCACCTTATTACTATCAAAAAGTTCCTTTCCCTCTTTTAGGACTGAAGGAGAGATATCCTGCTTTAGCTTTCGTACATTTAACATCGCTAATCACTTCTTGTTTTGGCTATAAATCAAAGTGGAATGGGACTTGATAAGGTCCGTATCGCTTTCGTGAAAACTCCGAGTGCGACCCACAAAGTCTACTTTTTACACCTTTTTGCCCCAGCAAGCAATGAAAAAATGCCCCCTAAAGAAATTTACTTCCCGAATTAATGGGTGCAAATCCCGCCCAAATGAGGTCAGATGGGGTCAAATCATCTACAAAAATAGAAAAAAAATTGGCTAAGAAAATCTTCTGGGTTGCTAAAAAAAATCGCACTACATATAATCTTCGACATTCTCTGAGAGGTGATGAGGCCACATGAGGGACTCATCAATCTTAGCGCCAGAAGTAGTGCGGGTGTAGCTCAGTGGTAGAGCATCACGTTGCCAACGTGAGGGTCGTGAGTTCGAATCTCATCACCCGCTATTTTTAGGACAACCCAATTTATGACCCAAATGACAAAAGACGACAAAAATACAGCTGTAGTAAATACCGAAGAATTCACCGCCGATGGCATCAAAGTGCAGGTCGAGACCAAGCATGAATGCCAAGTGGTCATGGAAGTTGAGTTGGGAAACACCCATTATGCGCAGGCGAGGAAAGTAGCTATCAAGCAGGTCCAGAAAAAGGTCTCCATGCCTGGCTTCCGAAAAGGGAAAGTGCCTCAAAATATTATTGAGAAGAATTATGACCCCTCGATTAAAAATGCCACCCAACAAGAGCTTGCAGACATTGGCTTTAAAGAGGCGCAAAAACTCGCTAAACTCCCCATCTTTCACAACAACCAACAGATCGTCTTCAATGCCCTTAGCGTGACCCCTGAAGCGTCAAAGCTGCAGTTTAAATTTGAGCGCGACCCTGTGATACCAACGATTGACTATTCAAAAATTAAAGTTGATCTCGAGCCAGCACAAGAAATTGGTGATAAGGAAGTGGATGAGACGCTCAAACAGATTCAGCTCTTTTTCGCCACATGGGATAAAGTGGATGATCGGCCGGTTCAAGAGGGGGACTACCTCCTTCTCGACATTGACGATTTAGAAGGGGAAAAGCCCGAGAGAGTGTTTAACCGGGCCAAATTTGAAGTGAATAAAGACTCAATGGCTGTCTGGCTTCATGAACTATTGATTGGCATGAAACTCGGTGAGACCAAGGAAGGTGTGAGCTCTGCTGATGACAAGGCAAGTGATGAGGAAAAAGAAAACTTCAAACCGAAGAAAGTCTCTGTCACTGTAGCCGAGATTCAACAACCCACCCTCCCTGAGATTGACGATGAACTCGCCAAGAAAATGGGCGTAGAATCAGCGGATAAAATGCGAGAGAATTTGAAAGGGTTAAGGCAAAAGCAGGCCGATAAGGAAGCTAATGCGACGAATCGCTCTCGATTTGTCGACGCCCTATTTGAGACTCATGACTTTGAGGTTCCTCATTCAACAATGCGCAGCGAAGTCGCCCACCGGATGGATATGGTCAAGCGACGAGCGGGTGCTGAGTGGTCTAAGAAGAGTGCTGAAGAGCAGGAAGAAGCGCATGAGAAGGTGGAAAATGAGGCCAAAGTGGCGATCAAGCTCTTTTTCCTCTGCCGCCAAGTAAGTGGTGAGAACAAGCTTAAGCTCGATGCGGCTCGTATCAATCCACAGCCAGGATCTACTCTTGAGATGATGTTTGCCGATCAAAATCAAGTCAACTTTGATCAGTTGACTGATGAGCAAAAGTCCATGGAGATGACCCGCCACATGCTCGAACAAGCCCAAGACTTTATGCTTGAGCAATTCGCTAAGGGTCAAAAGTAAGATCAATTGAACCACTGATTTTTGTGGTGACTTTTTCTCCCCTCTCGAGTAAGATGGCGCTTATTGGAACAACATTCCTGTGAGCTTCGACTTTAAAGCGCTGTTGGAATGTCAAATAGATATTAGACTAGGAGCTGTGAATGGTATACATCCCAAATGTTATTGAAGAAACTCCCAAAGGTGAGCGCGCAATGGACCTCTACTCCCGCTTGCTTGCCGATCGCATTATCTTTATTGGGACTCCCATTGATGACACAATCGCCAACATGATTGTGGCTCAGCTGATTTTTCTCCGTTCGCAAGATCCGAAAAAAGCGATTCACATCTACATTAACTCGCCTGGCGGTGTCATTTCTGCAGGACTTGCGATCTATGATACGATGAACTTCCTCGAGTGTGACATTCACACCTATTGCATTGGAATGGCCGCTTCAATGGGCGCTGTCCTCCTTTGCGCTGGAACACCTGGCAAGCGGTTTGTCCTTCCTAATAGCCGTGTGATGAACCACCAACCGCTTGGTGGAGTGGGCGGAAGTGCAGCTGAAATTGCTACGCAAGCCAAGGAAATCATCAAGATGAAACAGCGAATGGCCGAAATATTGGCAAAGCACACTGGTCAGACGGTTGAGAAGATTCGCAAAGACTCCGAGCGTGACAATTATATGAGCGCTGAAGAGGCTAAGGCGTATGGTATGGTTGATGAGGTGATCGTCTCAAGTAAGGAAGGCGAAGTCATCAGCGAGCTGATTAAATAAGTCTATCTCGGCCCAAACCTTTGTGAATATGGGCCAGATGACAAGTGGCTTAAAAAGCGTGATTTAATTCTCTGTTTTGTGATAGCATCTAGACTCTCGCAATGAGTCCGGGCCCCCTAATTTACCGCCAGATGGGTAAAAATGTGGGTCTTTGAGCGATTTGAGGGTGCAAAAAACCTGCCAATCTTTCATGGTTGAGTGTAGAAAAAGGATGATGTATGAGTTCTAACGATTCCCCGAGCTGTTCGTTTTGTGGCCGTCCTGAGGAGGCTGTAGAGAAACTGATCTCAGGCCCAAAGGCTTACATTTGTGACAAGTGTGTCCGTCTCTGTACCGATATCGTTGCTAAAAAGCCGGTTCATCACGAGCTTAAGGTTCTCAAGCCCAAAGAGATCTTCGAGAGTCTAGGTGAATATATCATTGGACAGGAAAAGGCTAAGAGGACACTCGCTGTTGGGGTCTACAACCACTACAAACGGATCCGTGCCAAGAGCGCAGACGAAGGGGTGGAGTATTCCAAGTCCAACTTGATGCTTCTTGGACCGACTGGGTCGGGAAAGACTCTTCTCGCCCGCACTCTAGCCCGCATCATTGATGTCCCATTTGCCATTGTTGATGCAACCACTTTGACTGAAGCGGGATATGTGGGAGAAGATGTTGAAAATATCATCCTCCGACTGGTTCAGAATGCCGATTATGACATTGCCCGAGCTGAGCAAGGAATCATCTATGTCGATGAAATTGACAAGATTGGACGCACCACCTCGAATGTTTCCATCACCCGTGATGTCTCGGGTGAAGGGGTACAGCAAGCCCTCCTCAAGATTGTTGAGGGAACTGTGGCCAATGTGCCACCCAAAGGGGGGCGCAAACACCCGAATCAAGAATATATCAAGGTAAATACTGAGAATATCCTCTTCATCGTTGGCGGGGCCTTTGTCGACCTACCACGTGTCATTGGAAAGCGACTTGGTAAGGGATCGATTGGATTTAGTGAGGATGCTAAGAAGACAATTGACCGGGAAAATATCAACTACCTCCTCTCCCAAGTTGAGACCGAAGATCTAATTTCATTTGGCCTTATCCCCGAGTTTGTCGGCCGATTTAACACAATTGCCAACTGTAATGAGCTTTCGACTGAAGATCTTGTGGAGATTTTGACTACGCCCAAAAATGCGATTATTAAGCAGTACCAACAGCTCTTTATGGAAGATGGAGTGGAGATCTCCTTTACCGATGAGGCGTTGCGCAATATTGCCAAGAAGGCCAAAGAGGCGGGAACTGGTGCACGCGCCCTGAGAATGATTGTTGAAAACCGACTCCTCGATCTCATGTTTGATGTGCCATCTGATCCAGAAATTGATCAGATCATCATTGATGAAAAGTGCATCACAGAGGGATCTACTCCAATCATTCACCGCTCATTCAAAGAAAAAACCTCGTAATTAACGATCCTTTTTCTTCGGCTCCCCTCTAAACACATATCCGCTCATGCCAGCACCGAGCGCTGCATTGTGCGGTACGAATGGAACTGGGTTTGCTCCTGGAACCACCAATCCAACTCCACCAGGATCATTTCCAACTGGGTTTGCAAGTCCCGCTCCCATATGCTGAGTATCCACACCTTTCGGCCCTATGAATCCGGTAACCATTGGCGCATACTTCTCGCGAATGGTGCGCAGTTGCCGCTTAGATAGAGCATTTGGATTATGTCCAGCAGGAAAAGCCATATCCTGATCAAACTGCCAAGCAGGTAAGACCACACGTGGATCGGCAATATTGTGCGCCTGCATTTGCCAATCTGGAGCTGGATGGGCTTGGAAGTGGCCGTTTGCCGGATCAAGGTAGTCATTTGCCGTGCAAAGCACATGTCTTGCTTTGTTGGTGGCAGCATCTCTTGCATCTCGAATGGCATCAATCCCTTGATGGGGTAGAGGATTCCCAACCCGCCTATTGTAGCGATCAAGCTGCATAGAAAAGTAGTGGTCAAATCGACGCTCGACATCTGTAGGCGCTCGTAGAGGACCGCCTGCATGCTCACTGTCGAGTTGGTCTGCTGTCTCCACTGCCATTTCACACATGAGCTGAAGTGGAGTTAAATCCCCTTCATTCCGGCTATGTTCATCCATATACTCGCGATAGAGGCTTGCAGGATCTTCTCCAACTGCCATCTCGTAGAAACCGGCACTCCTTGGACGGAATAGCAAGGTTGCCGTATCTTCAGCCATCTGATCAATCATCGCCTCAACGCCGTTGTTGACACTCAATCCAGAGCTCTCTTTGGCCATTGCAAGCAAGGTCTTTTTCACCTGTTGCTTCACAAACTCTACATGCTCTCTTGCTGTCATATTCCCACGGCTATCCCAATGGGCAAGCGCACAATAGAACGCAGCCTTCGGCGTATCAAGGGCTGTGATCAACCGATCTACCTTCTTCATCTCTTTACGATAATCAAGTAGTTGGTCAGTTGGATATTCAGGGTCGTACCAAGGTTGCTGCTCAATCGCATCAATCTGTCCTTGAAGTGCTGTTTTATGTTGCTCTAGCGCATGTCTATTTTCGCTAATGAAAAGATCGACTGCTGCCATCCGCTTCAATGTGCGAGGCACATTAACGCTATCTGGTGCAAACGCCTTCAACATTGGAAGGATATTCTTGGCAAACTCCCCAAAGTGATCAATCCCCAACAACCGATCTCTCAATGGCTCGACCTGCTGACAAGGCAACGCCCCTCTACAATGCCCCACCTGATGAGGCTCTTGCTCACTCAAATAGTCTGGCACACGAGAGGTGAGTTTTAATTCCTTATAGATAAGTTTTATATCATCCATAATCTCATCAAACAAGCCATCTTCTGGATTGGGGAGTCCTTTGAGATCACGGAGTGAGATCACAACTTGAAGTCCATCAACAGATCCATCATCAAGGACCATCATTACTTTCCCTGTCAGGCAGTCCACTCTCCAAATCTCATCTTTGATTTGATACGGGCCACCAGCTGGGATCTGCTGACCATTTTCTAACCGCCCACCTGCTCGGTTGTTTATATGATTGAGAACGCTGTCAAGAATACGGCAATAGGCCTCGTTTACAGCCTCCGTGCTATCAGTCGCAAAGAAGATTGATCGCCCCACACCCACATTTACATTCCGCACGGGCTGGAGGTTTATCCCCTGGATTTGTCCCGGAAGCCCATTAGGCACGCCAGGGATAGGACCTTCTCCCACAACGCCCATTTCGCCTTGCGGACCGTGCCCTTCAAAGAATTGATTACCTAGGGGGCCTTGCCCATCAACAAACATAATTAGCACCAAAGTAAAATTATCACTAACTAATTATACCATAAAACGAATTAAAACTAAATATATTTCAAGCCATTGAGTGTAAATAAATTAAAAAGCCCCATCGAATGATGAGGCTTTTATTGATGTGAGATTTCGGTCTACACTCCGAATTATCCCCTTGATCCTGCAGCTTGTTGCATCTGAGTGATTTGCTGCTGGACTGAGGTAGAAGCCTGGCCAGTAGACTCAGACTGCTTCTCGAAGGTCGATAAGACACTCTGCCCCAACTGGTTGGATGTTTGACCCAACGAGGTAGCTGCGTCGTGTCTTGCCTTGGCAAGCTGAGCATCCGCCTGATAGTGAGTCAAGGCACACTGAGCAGCTCCTCCTAGCATCTCTCCTAACTTCATTCCAATCTGGGTTTTTGTGTTGATATCAGTTAGCAAGTTGTTCTTATCTGTACTGATCTGTCTATCTGCTTTGCGCATCGCTTTGGCAATTTCCCGAATCTGCTCAGAATCCATGTGTTCAATTGCATCTTGGGTTGATATATCCTGGTCTCCAACGGGGATTCTTTCCTGTAAAAACCCTTCCTTTTCCGCTTCCTTACCAGAGATTCGAGTCTCGATATTGTCATACAGGTCTTTTTTGTTTTCCTGCACAAGATCCCTCATTGCTCCATCACCTGATCCTGCTGCTCCCTGCTGGAATTTGGCTTTCTGCATCTCTGTGGTTTTTGCAAGGTTGGATTGAATATTTTCACTCTTTAACTTCAATTCATTACTTTGTTTCCAGCTTGCAACTGAAGGTGCAATTGTACACGCGGCTGCAATACCAGATGAAACAGCTGATGAGAGCTGATTGTATCCACTGAACCGAGTGGCTGTTGCTTCGTTCTCACCACTGATGGTTTGGAACTTGGAGGTTCCTTCCGCCTGGTCTGAGACGAACTGACGCATTTTCTGTGCGAGTTCGTTATTGTTAACAGCCATTTGCAAGAGCATACTGCTGGAATCTTGCAGTGCTTGTGCAGACATAGCTGTTGCATCTCCGAAGAACATGCTAAACTTATTGTCTGCAGGTGTAGGAGCTGTCTGCCCCTTTGCTGTGACCGTTGAGTCTTGGTTACTCATGTTATTCTCCTGTTTTTTTATTTAATTTATCTTCCTACAGCTGCAGTTGCCTCTTCGGCCGCACCTAGGTCAAGGTTGCCGATGAGCTGTTGGTACGCCTTATATGTCTCGCCCATTTTCGCTGTGCTATTTTGCGCCACTGAACTTGCAAGTTGTGACACACATTCACTCAAAGAAAGGATCCCTTTCGTACCGGCGATTTTCTTTTGTATATCTGCCTGCTGCTGCAGATTTAAGTATTGGTAGAAGCTTGAAGAAGCTTGTGAGAGCTTCGCAAGTCCTTGGAATACACCGAGTAAGACAACATGTCCACTCAATGTTTTAACAAGTTTGTTAAAGATTCCACTCGACTCGGTCACTCCACTTGTCACGCCACCTGCAAATGCCCGGTTCATGGCAAATCCAGATCCGGCTGCGAGGGCAAGTGATGTCACCACTCCCATCACCATAGCCCAGATCATTTGGTTTTTCTTCTTCTCTTCAATTGTACTTCCAGCAAAGTCTGATAAGGGCTTTGCCATAATAAAGTCAGAGGTTGGGTTAAACATTGCAAATGATTGAATCACTTGAGAAAACGCATATTTTGTCATGGCGCTCATTCCTTTTGTTGCAACTTGCTTAGCTGCTTCCTCTGCTCCTTCCTTGGCTGCTGCTTCTCCAGCGTTTACTGCAATATCGGTTGCTGCCTTGGCACCAGAACTCAGTGCACTCGCACCGGCACATACACCAGCTGAAATAACAGCGCTGATTACTGCCATTATAATATTGGCAATCCCATGCGCCTCTTGCTTGTTCATTCCAGGATTTGCCTTTTCAATATCATTTGCAATCGCGTTAACAGCCTTATCAGTCAATCCAGTTGCAGAAGAGACTGCAAAGGCGAGACCTAGCACAAGACTTGCTCCATTAGTGACTGGAGCAAAGATCGCTCCAAAAATGACAGAAATCACAGCACCAACGACTCGACCAGCAGTGTCTGCCCCATCAGCATCATGTTGATGTTTTTGTGCATCGAGAAGGTCTTGCATGTTTTTCTCAGCAAGCTTAACAGATGCTTCAGCAATCTTGACTGAAACGTTTCCGAAGTTAGCCATCTTCTTCGATTGTTCACCGAGATAGTTAAGGCATGCTGCCTGCAAGTTTTGCACCGACAACATCATGGCATCCATTTTTTCCAAATATTGATTGGAGGCATCGGTTGATCCTTTCTCAAAGGACTTCCCTAACTGATTCCCTGCTTGAGCAAGTGCTCCGGCTTTTTTCTCATCGGTTGGATGAGCCTGTTTGGCCGCTCCAAGGAGTTCATTGTGGGCCATAGGCGCTTGTCCACACGAGATTGCGCGCAAGTTTTCCTGCATCATTGCGGCAAATTTCCCCGCTGCTTTGGGATTGGCACCCAAGAGCTTTTCAATCATTTGATTGAGGCTCATACCGAGCTCTGTTGACATCGCATCGGCTCGGGTTGAGCACATGTTAGTCATGTTGAGCAGGTGCCCTTCAGTCTGATCGAGAACGGCTGGATCTTTATTGCCGAGATTTGCAAATTGACCGCTGATTTGTACGTAGAGCTCACGAGCAATGCCTGGATTAAACTTCCAAGAGTTTTCGAGCATTTTTGTCTTATCAGCGAGCAAATCTGTTGCTCCAAGTAGAGCGTAGACATAGTGCCCAGGATCTACTTTCGGATGGTGCTTTTTCACATGTGCACGCGCATGCTCTGCCATTTTCTTTGGATCTTTAGCAGCATCAAACTTTGCGCTCAGCGTGGCGATATACTCTTGATCGCTTGCTGAAAGCTTTTCTTCTTTGACGCTTCCAACTTGACCTTTTGAAGCTTTCTCTTTATTTGCTTCAGCCAAGGTGGCTTTTAATTGCTCCAAAGTGAGGCTGAGCATCAACCCTTCTTTGATCGCTTTTTTCTGCATCTCCTTTTCCCGGTGGCTATCTGCCGCGGCATAAGGATTAATTGCATTTATGGACTGTGTTTCTTGCTCTTTAACTGCAACACCCATAATAACCTCTTATTATTATTGTTATAGCCAGAGATTAATATCTCTGGCTTGTTATACTTACCACTGTATCAACACCCGATAGGATGTCTTTTGCTCCTGCTGCACTCATCTGCTGTGCCTGCTGGGCTCCTGTGATCTGGGTTTGTTCTTGCGAGGTCACGTTCTGAATCGTCGATGAAGCCGAGCTCTGCGCTTGTGAGTGCTGTTGAGCCTCTGCCTGTGCAGACTGCATTGCGGCTTGGTCATCTTGAATATCTTTTGTATCGTCTTTATCCCGCCCTGCAAGTCGGTTGGCAATATCACTGACATTATCCACATCACTTTGGATCTGGTTTTTATAATAGTCTGTGATTCCATTACCAATATCCGCTCGAATCTTCAGCGCATCAGCAGACGAAACAATGTTCTCGTTTCGCTTGGTCTGCTCTTCCTCACACGCTTTAAAGACCAGGAGCAATCCACCACTTTTATCATCCATGTCATCTAGACTATCTGGAAGTTTGTGGGGGTCGGGTTTTGGGCCAGGGCCGGGACCAGGACCGGGACCAGGGCCAGGACCGGGTTTGGGGCCGGGGCCGGGAGGAGGGGGTTTTGGACCAGGTCCTGGAGGGGGAGGAGCGCTAAATTTCCGGCTCTCTTCAACCATCTTCTCCTTGGACTCTTCCTCTTTAGCCAAAGCCTTCTTGACTGTTTCATTTGCCTGTTGGAAAGCAACTGCTGATAGGAGGGTATACTCCTCATCTAGCCGCTGCTTTTCATCAGCTGATGAAACATTTGTTGTTTGTACACTCTCTGAGTGTTGATTATCGACATATGCTGTTTGTGTCATATGTTACCGCCTATTATTTTGTATTAACTACTTCTTTGGTTTCCAACCATTGTCTTCTCATTGGCAATCCACTCACGGCAGAGGGTATTAAACGCCCCCACGTCAGTGTTTGCTGTGGAAACCGCATATTTTAAGTTTTGCTCACCCATCGCTGAGAATGACTGCATCTGAGAGTTTGCCACACTCATGTCTGTTGTCATCTGAGTCATCAGCTGTGGATCGGGAACGAGGGCCTTGTCCTTAATGACAGAGGTTCCTTGGAAATACCAAGTTGTTCCGTTGCTTCCTGGGTTTGATCGCTCATAAAGGGCTGTCAAATCCATTGCATCTCCACCACCCGCTGGGTCAGGGATTCCATCTTGGGCAAGTGTTGGAAGCTTATTTAACTCATCACACTGAGCCTTCAAGGTGCTTATCTGTGAATCTGCGCCAGGACCAAAATCTGTCTTATCGAGCTTAGTTTTCAGCTCTTGCACTTTTGATTGGAAAAACTGGGCAAATTTCTGCCTTTCCATCACGTTACTATGCCAAGCGTTTTGTTGGGCTGGTGTCCAATCGTTCCATGAACTACTTTTATCTCCAGCATTTGGCTTGTTCGCATCTGTACCAATTGGAGGGAAGAGGCTTGGGTCAGCTGCCATGTTCAAGATATTTTGCAACTGAGTCAATCCACATCCCGCTGGAATATTAATTGTGATGTTTCTATCCTTAGATGTATCTCCACCTGGATCGTGGTATGTATATGTATACGTAATCGGTCCACCATCATTGTTAGAGACAATCTCCTGAATTTTCTTCTGCACATCAGCTGCCTGACTACATCCATCGTAGTGGTAGTTCATGATCGCAAACATCAACATTTGCCTTGTATACGATGAATCCTTACCCGCATGTAACTCATCAATCAATCTCTGACGAAGACCATCGATAATCCACTTGTCTTTCTGCATGGGATCATCATTTACTGGTCCCAAAGGTGATGGGCCTGGATAGTCTTGAGCTGGATTACTACTATCTGTAGAACTCATATTTATTACCTCTTGGCCTACGGCCGTATTATTCCTTACACCTATTATAGCTATTTTCTATTAACAATTCAAGATAAATAATGTTTATTATGCACACAAACATCTAATTATGATAGATTTATGACTTTTCAAATAATAGTAAAAAAATGAGAAATGGCCCCTAAACGGGGCTAATAATCTTTAACGCGGAACTGGGCATCTATGCGCCGTTTGCGCTGATGTCCTTTCTTGGGTTTTCCCTTGGATCGAGCCGCCTTTTGCTCTTGACGTGCCATAAGCCGCTCATTATGAAAGAATAGGTCCGCCTTATTCTTGAGCTCTTCATACTCTTGTGAACCCTTAAACTCCGGATCAACAAGCACTTGCGCGACCTCTTGGGGAGTCATGTGCATTTTCTCACATAGATTGTCCATGTCATCCTTGGCCTGGTCAAAGAGAGCATTGAGAAGGCGGCGGAACACATTTTTCTGCGCCTGATCCCCATGAGCGAGGACAAACTCGGCATCATCGATGAACTGATCGAAGTTTTCCACAAAGTCTTTAGGATCTGTGCTATCCTTGTATTTGCGGGTAAAGATATCGACGATGCGTCGATGCACTTCATCTTCTTCCATTATGATCGCATCCAATTTTTCCGCTTAGAAGAACCCTTTTTCTTCTTCTTTTTCTCTTCTGTTGGCATGACCTCCGAGAGCTTTTTGCGGGCATCTTCTAAACTCTCCCTCTGCTGATCACTGAGTAGGTGGGGGTTCTGAGCGAGTTCACTCACCTGCTCTGGTGTCAACCCCGCCTCTTCAGCCGAGTCAAAAGAGGCCTTTTCAAGGAGTGTCGAAATATGCTCTAACCGTTCAAGCATCTTCTCTTTTCCTGCCATATCGCCACTTTTCTCTACATCCTGATACCTGGCAAAGTACTGACAGACCAGATTAAAGATCTCATCTGATTTCTCTGCCCGCTCTTTGGGATCGAGAGCAAATAGCCTGACTATTTCATCATATTCATCATGCATGGGCAAAACCCCCTACAAATAACCTAAGCCGACCCGCCCATTTTTTTCAATTGCTTCATATTTGGTAAATCAACGATAAATAGGGTATGCTCACCTATCTCGTCGAAGAACTCGCTAAGCGTCACGCCATTACCCCCGAGGAAGTGGACAAGAATCACTACGCCCTCAACCTTCCCGACATCCCCCCCGTCCACCTCCACGACCTCTCCCCCGGCCTCCTCCTCCAAGGTGAGATTGGCTATTTCGATCCCGAAGCAGACCAAGAAGACCTCTTCATCCACCTCACCAAGGCCAATTTCCTCGGCCAAGGGACCGGTGGCGGCGCCCTGGGCCTGACGCCCACCCACTCCATCACCTTTTCGAAGATCACCCTTGAGGACCTCAGTATTTCGCAATTTGAGGATTTTCTCGAGGACTATCTAAACTACCTCCACTATTGGAAGGACCACATCACCCCGAAAGGTGATGAATAGGTAAAAGGAAGGGCGAGCCCGTTTTTTTGGGCCCTTCACACCCTGACCCCCTCCGGTGTACCCATACGTACTACTGGAGGGGGTCAGGCTGCAAAGTGCTGCAAAAAATCCGAACTCGTTCTAGGGCGATTTCTGCTGGCTGAGAACCTCACCTGCGGTGAGAACCACATCCGCATAGAAATCATCCCCAGAATCCCCCACTAATAAGATAATGAGGTTGGCGAGCGTGTCAATCGGGAACACCAGGCTCCCCTTCAATCAATCGACCTAAAGGCCGCTCGATCTTCGGGTGGGGGCGCATCTGGCCTACGGCCATCTGCGCCCTTGTAACTGGATGGATTTATTAGTGGGGAATCTGAGGCGGGTACTCCTATGCGGATTTTGTGCCGCCAGTGGCGGTTGCAAAAGCCAGCAGGAGACCCCCTCAGACGAGTTCGGCTTTTTAGGTCCTCTTAAAATATCTCCCCCTTTAGTCGTATAGGGTGAATACCCTGAAGGGGGAGATATTTTAAGAGGGCCTAAAAAACGGGCTCGCCCTTCCTTTTCCCCCCACCCCTCACTTTGGGCTGGTGTTTAATTTGGGGATTGGGTTAGTTCGAATTAAGATTTCTATGTGGTGATATTAAGATTATGTAAATCATGTAGAATCAAAAACTTTGTGTTGTTGGAATAAATAAATAAAACGAGTATCATTGCTCCATGGATATGTTTCTAGGTTCGTTTTTTGAAGAACTTAGAGAGATAGACGAAAAAAATTAGGTAGAAAACGAATGCTAGCATTTCTAGTTGGTGAAGATGGCCCTTTCGCAGGGGCAATATTTCCAGTTGGTGAGGAACTCACCTCAGTCATTGGAAGAGATCCCGACAGCAGCAATGTCCTCTTGGAAGATCCAATGGTCTCGCGCAAGCACGCTAGCATTGAGCAAGCAGATGGTCAGTTTTTTATCGAAAACCAAAGCAGTGTCAATCCGGTCACAATCAATTCGAATCCAGTTGTTGAAAAGACTTTGCTCAGTGAGGGGGATGTCTTGCAGGTGGGAAGCACTCTGTTTCGCTTCACACTTGAAGATCCTCGCCAAGAGGTAGTTGAAGAGGTAGAAGAAGCGATCGACGAGGGGCTCACTCTGAGTGAAAATGACCCTTTCTCATTGATGGATGAGGAGAGTGCTCGGTGGATGCTCAAGGTGATTTCTGGTCCCAATAGTGGCGCTGAGTTTGGGATTAATCCCGGCCAGACGCTAGTGATTGGTAAGGATCCAGCTGAGTGTGATGTGATTTTTCAAGACCTGAGTGTTTCTCGCCGCCATGCTAAAGTTGTCGTGGATGAGGAGGGTCAGGCCTTTGTTGAAGATTTAAAAAGTCGCAATGGCACCCTTTTAGGTGGGATTGTCATCAAGGAAAAAGCAGCGCTCACCTCACAAGACTTGATCTCGATGGGAACCACTTCGTTTTTGATGATCGATCGGGAGCAGTCGCGCGAAACTTTGTTCTCCCCTTCTCCCTCTCTCGATACGCGCCTTGAGATGCCAGGACCGGCTGAAAAAGAGATTGCAGAGGTAGAAGAGGCTGCTACTCCGAAGACTTGGAGGGATATTTTTGTCCCCACTCGCCATATTGTCCTCACCTGCCTTTTCTTATTTGTTTGCGCCATTGGTGCGGTTGGTCTGATTAGTTTATTTGGCGATCAGTCAATTGCGATGAGTGAAGAAGACGATTCGAGCGAGATTAAGGCGGTGGTCAGACACTTTCCCGCGGTTGAATTTTCCTATAACCATGCCACTGAGAAGGTGTTTTTGCTCGGCAATGTGCTCACTGAGTCACAGCACAGCGAGCTCCTTTACATGATCCAGTCGCTCCCAGCCATCCGGTCGACTGAAGATAATGTGGTGGTGGATGAGCTGGTGTGGGAAAATATGAATGCGCTTATTGCTAAGAATCCTGCCTGGCGCGGGGTGAACTTTAGCTCGACCCGCCCTGGTGAGTTTGTGATGCGTGGGTATGTGGAATCGGCAGAAGAAAAGGCTGAGCTCGAAGACTGGGTCAACCAAAACTTCCCCTACCTCGACAAGCTCGGCGACGAGGTGGTGATTGAGCAAAATCTGCAGACTCAGGTGCAGAACCTGTTGATTGAGAATGGGTTTGGAACGGTCTCTTTGCAAGCAAATAACGGTGAATTAGTCTTTTCCGGTCGGGTGACTGAAGAGGATGAAAAGAGTTTTGATCACTTATTGATTCAGATTAATAAGTTGCACGGAGTGCGGTCGGTAAAGAACTATGTGATCTATACCACTCACCATACGGCATTTATTGATTTGTCGAGTAAGTACCAGGTCCTTGGGACCTCAAAAGTAGATAACACGAGTGAATATGTCCTCATCGATGGCAAAATTTTATCGAAAGGGGATACGCTTGATGGGATGGAGATTTATACCATTGAAAATAACGCTGTCCTGCTTGAAAAGGATGGGGTGAAATATAAAATTGACTACAATCTTCAATAATTGCTAAGGATTGAGTAAGCAAATATAAGGTACAAGCATGTTTGGACTAAATAAGAAGAACCAAATGACTGATTTTGAGTTTGATCTGGAAAAAGATCTGAAGGATCACAAGAAATTCAAGCAGATGAAAGATGAGACCCATCAGAAGATGGCTGATATCAAGAAGTTACTGCGGACAGGAGCATCGGACGAGGATTTTGAGGAGCTTGGCATTTTGCTTCAGGCATATGGCGCGCTAGATGTGGTCTTGGGCCGAAATGGAAAAACTAAATAATTAAATAAGAGAGTAGATCATGGCTGAAGGAAGTTTATGGTGTTCGATGAGTTTTGGAAAACTCATCCAAAACTATCAAAAGATACAAAGTAGAGTTTCTGACATGGTGCGCCGGGTTGCGAGTAATATGAGTACGGCAACACCTGGTCGATTCCTACTTTTGCAATTTGCCATGTCACAGGTGACACAGGTGGGAGACTCGATCTCTAACTTGCTTGGACAGGTCAATAGTGTGATTGCCAACACCGTGCGTAACCAGAAAACGCAGTAAGTTAATTAAATGTAAGGATAGAAGATGCCCCAATCGATATCAAACTATAAAGAGGATTTCATTCTGTTTGTAGAAGCGGGTTTTATCGCGGTTAAATATGCCGATGAAGATTCAGCCCTCAAGCTGTTTAAAGCAGCTGAAATTCTCAATGAGAAAAGCCAACTCCCCAAAGTGGGATATGGATATTTGCACATGTGCAAACTCGAGCTCAAGCAAGCAGCCCTTCGCTTTCGTGAAGTGCTCGAAAAAGAGCCCGACAACACCATGGCAGAAACTTTCCTCGGCATATGCTTGAGCTGGACACCAGATCAAATGACTGAAGGTGAGAAAATCCTCGAGAAGAATGCCAAAGAGTCCGATGACACGGGAATTCGCGGCCTTGCTAAGTCAGCACTAGATTTTGTGGACAGGTTTGTTAAAACCACTCCCACACCAGCTGAGCTGCAAGCCAAGAAAGTGTCTAAGACAAAGAAGAAGAGTCCAAAACACTAAAGAATTGGTGTTTTGAATAACGAAGAAGGTGTGCCATGGTAGACAAAATCCCCCGAGACCTCGATGATGTGCAAAGGCTCGACCCGACAAAACCAGTCACTCCTGGGGTGGATACCAACGAGAGTCGTGATAACCACCGCACCTTCGGCTCATACATGAATGCACCCCAGCAGCCAACCCCTGCTGAGCAAGCAAACAAGATGAGTCCCATGGACCTTGCCAAGGCGGGGAGTCAGGCGGCATCCTCCCCCCCTTCTATCTCACAGGTCCAAACCCAAATGAACGCGGCATCGGGCTCGCTTGGCGACCTCGATAAAAACCTCAAAACAAAAAATCTCAAGCTCAAGCAGTCAGAAAACTACCTCCTTCGCAATAAACTCAAAAGCGCAAATGGACACATCCAATCAGCAGCCGAAAAGTTAGGGGCAGAAAAAACACCTCAAACTAAAGTATCTGCCAAAATGTCTCCTATCGAAAAGTTTTTGGCCATGATTACTGATGGACAAAATCAACTGGCAGAGGCGACCAAAAAGGTGGCTAAGATCAGTGAGAAGGGAACCGACATGAATCCCGCTGATCTGATGGTGGTTCAGCTCAAATTGCAAAAGGCTCAACAGGAACTCGATTACTCATCCATTGTTCTGACCAAGGCAATCGATAATATCAAAATGTTGTTCCAAGTACAGATATAAAGTAGGCCTATGGATGATCAGACACACATCGACCTAGAAAAAGGCCCTTCCTACGACAATTTACTCGACACGCTCGATGAGATTAGCCTCACCACTGTCCATGGACGGATTACAGAAGTGGTGGGAATGCTGATTAAAGCAGTCGTCCCCAATGTCACCATGGGGGAGATGTGCATGATCAAGCGGCCCGGCAAGCCTTTGATCGCAGAGGTGGTGGGCTTTACCCAAGACGAGGTGTATCTCTCACCTTTAGATGAAATGCGCGACATTGGACCAAGCAGTGAAGTGATCCCCATGCGCACCTCCCTCTATATCAAAGTGGGACCCGAACTGTTAGGACGGGTGCTCAACGGGATGGGAGAGGCGATCGACACCGATACAAAGGGACCTCTCAACGTCACAGAGCCCTTCCCCGTCATGAATACTCCTCCCAATCCCCTCAAAAGGCAGATTATTGATAAGCCTATCTCTGTGGGCGTGCGCTGTATTGATGGTGTCCTCACAGCGGGTGAAGGGCAGCGGGTGGGAATTTTCGCCGCAGCGGGTGGAGGTAAGTCTACCCTTCTTGGGATGATGGCCCGTTATGCAAAAGCTGATGTCAACGTGATTACGCTCATTGGAGAAAGGGGGCGTGAGGTAAGGGAATTTATCCAAAACGATCTCGGTGAAGAGGGGCTTGCCCGCTCTGTACTGATCGTGTCCACCTCTGACCAAGCGGCCCAACTCCGTCTCAATGCCGCCTATGTGGGAACGGCTATTGCTGAATATTTCCGCGATCAAGGGAAGAAAGTGCTCTTGATGATGGACTCGGTTACCCGTTTTGCAAGGGCTCTTCGTGAAATTGGCCTTGCAGCAGGCGAACCGCCAGCCCGTGCTGGATATACTCCATCCGTCTTCGCTACCCTCCCCCGCCTCCTTGAGCGGTCGGGAAACTCTGACAAGGGGTCGATTACCGCCTTCTATACCATCTTGGTGGCAGGAGATGATATGAATGAGCCGGTTGCCGATGAAACCCGCTCTATTCTCGACGGACACATTATCCTCTCGAGTGAACTTGCCCGACAATACCACTACCCGGCAATCGATGTCCTCTCCTCCGCAAGCCGAATTCTCACTCATATCGTTTCCAAAAAGCAACTCGAACTCATTGGAAAAGTGCGGGAAGTGCTCGCCAACTACAAGAAAAATGAATTGCTCATCCGGATTGGGGAATATAAACCTGGATCTGATAAACAGGCCGACTTTGCCATTAAATATATCGACAA